>NZ_JAQDKY010000002.1:0-205247 GCF_027662325.1 Blautia faecis
TACGAGAAGCAGGAATGGAGCCTGCAATATAATCCGATGAGGTGCATGTGCGGACCAGGAGAGTATTGTATGCTGCGGGGCAGACCTCTTTCCAAAAAGACAGGGAATATATACTACGATCTAAAGGTATCTACAATCCGAAAAGATGATACCTTTTTTGCCGGGGAGCCTGTAGTGACGATCACAAGGGGAAAGAAATTTTTGCAAAGCAAGGTTCCGGTCGATATCTGTGAGGAAATTGTAAAAAGAAAACAGGAGGATATTTTTGATAAGGAATGGTGGAATGGCTATTCTATGCGGGCCTTGTACGATCCGGATTTGAAGGTGGAAATTCTGAATGTTAGAGTTGCTACGCGATTGACGCAAGATAAGGCACAGGATACTGAGGATGAGAAAGCCGGAATATACATTGGCTATGAAGCTGACTTTGCGAAAGCGAAGAAGAAGTGGAAACAGAAACGAAAAGAGAAACGCCTGGAGCAGACAAAAAGAAAGATTGTGAAAAAGGGCTGGGAGTCTCTGAATGATACAGAACAAAGATTTATGAAGAAGAGACTTTCTGTCGAACAGATTGAAGCTTTGCAACAGGAGTGGGTTACGGCAAATGCGCATAAGGATGAGGCTGAGCAGCTAACCCTGAATTTATAAAATAACTTCGGAAAGGACAAATTAGATGGAAAAACGAAAGCTAAAAAAAATGAAGGTATTGGAACCATCGGAAGAGATGCTTCTGGCGGCAGAAAGTGATATTCCAGTTATCGGAAATATGGATTATGAGAGAATGAAATATCCAATTGGTTTGTTCATTCAGGCAGAAATGGACGAAAATATCTTAAAAATTGTTTTTTTTGTTACAGATATTTTGAATGCTGGCGGAAAAAGACCTTTATATACCCTGTTCATTGATAAGGAAAAAGATTGCTTCATAGGGTATGATTACCGGCTGAAGAAATGGACTAATAAAATGCTGGATAAAATTGAACTGCCCAAAGGTGTAAAGGGAGATCATGCCTGGTGTGATCTGAACAGCCGCAGTCAAATATGGAAAACCCTGGGTGAGGAATATAAAAAAGATAATGTATGTTATGGCCTTTTTCATTTTGAAGAACAGGTACGGGAAAGGCAAAAGATACAGAAACATTTAAAACGAACAACCGCCTGGGATCAGATTATGAAATATGTCAGGGAAACTCCGAAGGACTGGGAGAAATGGCTGAAAAAAGTGGGAATTACACAGAATTACATTTTTTATGAATACTCCCGGAAGAAAAATATCACAGGCTACTGTACATGGTGCGAAAAGAATGTGGTGGTAAATGGCGTAAAACACAACAGGATGGGAAAATGTCCTAACTGCAGGCATAAGATCCAATATAAGGCAGTTGGAAGACAGCGCATGGTAAAGTCAAAAGAAGAAACTGCATATCTTTTGCAGACGTGTGGTGATAATTTTGTTATTCGTGAATTCAGGGCAGATGTGAAATATGACATGGTTGCTTATACAAAACCAGTTTATAACTGGAGAGAGCAGCGACGATATGTATTTGATAAAGACCTTAACGAAAAAGAATTTTACTGGGGCTATTATCATGGGACAGAAGAGAACAGATGGATCCATGGGTCATTGAATACATATAACCCTTATTGCTGGGGAAATTGGGGATATGAACCCCGCTATCCGGGACATATCTACAAAAAGTCACTCCATGGAATAAAAAATAACCAGCTTAAAAGAAGCGGATTCTATGAACTGGTCAGAAAAAGTGAATCAGTAGAGCCGGTAGCCTATTTTCATCGGTTAAAGCAATATCCTTATCTGGAGCAATTGATAAAAGCCGGGCTGAATGAGCTTGCAAAGGAAATCATAGGAAACAGCACTTCTGTTTTTTATAAGGAAGCAGATTCGCTTGGACATACTTATCTGCAATCTGTATTGGGAGAAACTAGTGTAGGTGAATGGTTGTCATTCATACCAGGTTGCTTAATATTTACAGGGATTAGTATGGTATACTATTTTTGGTGGGTAAACCACTGGGAAGGAAACAGAATATCGGAATAGAATCGAGGGAAACTATGGCAAAAATACTGGCAGTTGATGATGAACCGGCAATTCTGGAAATGATAGAAAGCATTTTGAATAAGGATGGACATCTGGTTACTAAAGTAAGTAATCCACTGAAACTTAATATGGAAGAATTACATCGTTATGACCTGATTTTACTGGACATTATGATGCCTGGAATTGATGGCTTCGAATTATGCAAAAGAATCAGGATACTTGTGGATTGTCCGATTTTGTTTCTTACGGCAAAAACGGAGGAAAACAGTCTGGTAAACGGACTTTCTTTAGGAGCAGATGATTATATTTCAAAGCCATTTGGAGTGATGGAACTTCGGGCAAGGATCAATGCACATCTTAGAAGAGAGCACAGGGAACATTCTGTCCGGATGGTTTTAGGGAGAGTCTGCATTCAGATGTCTCAAAAGAAACTGTTGATGGATGATAAAGAACTTCCGTTTACGAAAGCAGAGTACGAAATCTGTGAATTTCTGGCTAAAAACAGAGGACAGGTTTTTTCGAAGGAACAGATATTGGAAGCGGTCTTTGGTTTTGACAATGAGAGTAATGACAGTACTATTATCACGCATATCAAAAATATAAGAGCAAAATTTGCGGATTATGATTATATACCGATAAAAACAGTCTGGGGGATTGGATATAAATGGGAAGAATAAAGAGAAGCAATGCACTCAGCAGGATTTTTATGAGATATGTACTGGTCATGCTTGGATCATTAGTTGGTTTGGTGATTGTTGCTTATCTGCTGCTGTACCTTTTGATTAGTGTGGGCTGTATTTATCCGGCAAATTATGCAGAGCAAAAGATTAATGAAGCATATGATACGATTCTACGTGCAGATAAAGTGACTGCTGAGATGATTCCCGCACTTTGTGATTATGTAATCTTTTCAGAGAATGGAGAGAAAATAGGTGGAGATCTGTCAGAACAATACGAACAGATAGCATGGAATGTTGCAAAGTACGGAAACGCATCCGGGAAATATTTTTATAAAGTAATTGTAAGGGAAAATGAATATGTTGTATTGCAATATCGCCTGACACCTCAATATCATTCAGCTTTTTTGAGGGAGCATTTTATAGGACCACAGAATGTGATGAGTTTTATGTCTGTGATTGGAGCGGTAGCGATTATCATCATTCCGTCCATACGTTTTGGAAAAAGAATCAAAAAGCAGATGCAGCCTGTATTAGACGCAATCGGACAAATAAAGGATCAAAATCTGGAATATGAGACATCCTGTTCCGGTATCAAAGAGTTTGATGACTGTTTATCGGCAATCGATGATATGCGAGATGCATTGCGAGAATCTTTAGAAAAGCAGTGGAAAACAGAGCAAGAAAAGAAACAGCAGATGTCTGCTTTGGCGCATGATATTAAAACACCTCTTACGATTGTACGGGGAAATGCAGAACTACTTTCAGAGACTGAACTGACCACAGAACAGAAGAATAATATCACTTATGTTTTGAACGGCACAACACAGATACAAAGTTATGTAAAACAGTTGATAGATGTCACAAAATCATGGAATTGCAGTGATGTTACCTATACAACGGTGAGGTTAGAAGATTTTTTCGCAGATATAAAGGAACAGGCACTCGGACTGGCAGAAATCTATCACCAGATAATAGATTGGAAGGCGGGACAAAGTGATAAAAAGGTAACGATTGCTTATGATCCAATGTTTCGAGCCGTAATGAATATGATTCAGAATGCAGTGGAGCATACAAAAGAAAATGGAATCATTTATATTGACGCAAAGGAGCAGGATGAACGGCTGACATTCATTGTGGAGGATAGCGGATCAGGATTTACAAAAGAAGCATTATTGCATGGCACAGAGCAGTTTTTTATGGATGACACAAGCAGAAATGGCGAAGCTCATTATGGGATGGGGCTATTTTTTGCAAAAACTGTGGCTGAAAAATATGGTGGAGGTATTAAACTTTCAAATTCTGAAAATACAGGTGGGGCGAGGGTAGAAATATTTTTCCTGAGTAGTCAAAAAACAGGCTAAATAGACCACAATTAAGCTATGTAAAAGAAATTTTATATGCTTTTATCTAATATGTAAAAGCCTTTTGATAGACGTTACTACTACGTTTGCTGTAATTTCATGGAAAAAAGAGGTATACAGAAATATGATAGCTGATAAAATTAAAAATGCTCGTACTATAAAGAAACTTACACAGGAACAGGTTGCTGAAGACCTCAATGTTTCCAGGCAGACTATTTCTAACTGGGAAAATGGTGTTTGAGTTATAATAGGACCAAGTTAGATGAAAGCCAGTAAAATCAAGGGGTTATGCCTAATTTAGTCCTTATTTTTATACCAATTTAGCGGTAGATTAAGGCAGCGCTGTTATATCAAAACCGAAAATCCAAGTCAGTATCACAGATGTCCGCAATCAGTCTGAGAGTGAATCTGTGTGCTTAGATTAGGTACAATTTTATATCAAAACATTTAGTGAGGACTAAATTAGCACTTGAGATGGAATATTCCATCAGCTGGTTTGCTCCTCTTTTTATTTGAGAGGAGTGGTCGAATGGGCAAAGTGTTAATTTGGTTCGTAATCATTATTAGTACAGTGGTACTCTATTGTCTTATGAAAGTTAAGGCAGAGAGTGATGAACTGTATGAGGAATTAATCGTGTATATCGGGAAGGCCTAGAATATAATGAATTTACAGGCCAATTGAAATCCATCATTATGCCAGTATACCAATCCGCACAAAATTGTGGTTTTGGAAACTGGATTTACGAGGTGAGCTAGATGAAGGTACATAACAAATTAGTTAGAGATAAAATACCGGAAATAATAGAAAAAGACGGAAAGACTTGTGTAACTCATATTCTCTCAGGCGAGAAATATATAGTAGCATTGGAGACGAAGCTTAACGAAGAGGTGGCAGAGTATCAGGCTGATAAGAACCTTGAAGAAATGGCTGGTGTACTTGAAGTTCTTCAGGCGATATGCGTGGCAAGAGGTTATAGCTTGGATGAGCTTGAGACGATGAGAGCAAAGAAAGCTGATGAACGTGGTGGATTTAAGGATAAAGTATTTTTGGAATATGTTGAATAATGGGGAATGATTATGCATGAGCAGGTTGCAGGCTTTAAGGACATTCATACAGATATGCATTTCCTTCAATATCAACGGGAATATATAGTTTTCCTGTTGAGTTGGCAGCAAAGATTGCGGTACATACAGTAAACCGGTTCTTGCAGGATAATCCGGATTGTTTTGACCTGGTGGAATGGGTGCTATTTGATACTCATACTGAATCAGTGTATGAAGATGAGGTTGATAAGATATATTAAAAGATTAATCGGTTTAAGATTGGTTTGATTTACTCTGCTTAAACCGATTATTTAACCAATCAAGACTCCAAACTGCTATAAAATAGGGCTTATGATTGGTTTAATAGGGTCAAATTTAACTGATTTAAAAAGTTGCAATCTATTTACGGATGAAATAGGACATTTCTTTCTAAAAATAGTATGTTTATGGTATACTAGTATAATCCACTTTAGATAACAAACTATTTTAATACATATTCCTATTATGGTACAATTGAACCATCGGAGGTGCCAATTATGCCACATATCACATATTTGGCGTATCAGAAGCATGAAGCATGTTTCGATATTCCATAGGCGTACATCCGTATTTCTTGCGGAATAGCTGAAAGAAAAAGCTGGTATTCTGATATCCGACGGCAAGGCTGATATCATTTGTGGAAAGTGCGGTGCTCCTTAACAGTTTTGTCGCCTGAGAAAGCCGCTGTGTCTGGACCAGCTCTTTGTAAGTGGTTCCGGTATGCTGGCGTATGTAGGAAGAGAGATAGTTTGGGTGCATATTAAAAAACTCAGCTGTAGAAGAAAGGGTACAGTCCGCAAAGTTTGTTTCGATATATCGGAGTATGGTATAAATCTGATCCACAGAGGCGTGATCCAGAACCATATCGTGCTGGAACAGATTAATCATCTCGCAGGTAATCAGCGTAAAAAGACTGTCTAAAAAAGGTCCGGATGTTACGGACGGAGAATAAAATTCACAGAGAAACTGGTTGGCAAGATCTGCCAGCCGGTTTTGTTTTTGTTCCGGGGAAAAGACAATATACCTGCTTTCCTGCATCGTGGTGTTCAGAGCCTCAATGAAAAAGTGTGTAAGGTAATTATCCTGAGACAGGCGTTCAAAAAAAGTACCGTTCAGATATTCGCGCGTCAGCAGAAAATTGATGATAATATCATTTTCTGAACATCTTTTGACAGAATGAGGGGCATTCTGGCTGATCAGAACCATCTGCCCGGCTTTTAGCCTGAATGTAGTCTTATTTATCGTCATTGTGCAGGAACCAGAATAAATATAACTCAACTCCAGCCACTCATGGATATGCAGAGGTACGTTTTCAAAACGATCCTGTTTTACAACAGCGAAGTTGTAATAACTCGGAAGAACTTTCTTTGAAAGAAATAAAGAACGCAGATCTTCAAGGTTCGTATCAAAACGGTAACAGGGTGTATCAAACTTACCGCTGGCAACAGGAAATTGTGAATAATCTTTCTTTACACCGTTCAGACGATGGGTTTCTTCGGGAGTGTGCTGCTTCAGAAATTGATTCAATGTAGATAATGTCATCATATATATTCTCTCCTTTTCGAGATATGAATGAACTGTGATTATGGTCATCAGCAGTTTATTTAACCTGTCTAAAATATACCATATTGGGGGCAAAGGTGTACAGAGTAATCTCGGATATTTATTAAGTTTGGTCGGTAAATCACTTATGTTTCGTTGATGTAATTTTAGTCTGTATAAAGTAAGATATCAGTAAGAAAAGGAGGCATAGGTTAGGATGAAGATATTTTTTGCAGTAGTGGTGATTGTTTTATTATTTGTAATCGGTGCGACATTATATGTCTACAAAAAAAGTGCCATGTTTTTGCCGGCACTTCTTGGCATCTGCGGATTTCCAAAAATAAAGGAAAGCAGCTATTACGATGAAAACGGACATTTCCGTCCAGGAACGGGGGAGGACAAAGTTGGATTTTTCATGCAGCATCCGGTATTCGGCGGTTTTAAACATATGTTTTTCAATGTGGAGGACAACGTGCTGAAAGCTATTGCGCCTGTAAAGTATAAGGATTTTTTAAAGGCGCAGGGTCGTGAGGAACAATTGGATGCAGCCTTGGAATCTTTCCATTATCTAACCGGACTTGTTGAGAAAGGTCAGGCAAGGCTGGTGCCGGATCTGTATCCTGCGGAAGCAGTGAATAGTCATCCGTACAGGTCACATCTGACGGGAATGTTTTATCAGGGACAACAGGGAAAACCACTTGCCATTGTAGTTCCGGGAGGCGGATTTATCAGTAATGTAACTGATTGCGAGGGGTATCCTGCGGCGATGAAGCTGCATAAAATGGGATATTCTGTTTTCGTCATAAGTTATCCGGTCGGCAGGCAGCTGGGTGAGACAGAACAGGTGAAGCAGGGACAGGCTGCCGCGAGGGAACTGACACAAGTGATCCGATATCTGACGGAGCATCAAAAACAGTTTTATGTAAACATGGATGATTATGCCATCTTTGGTTTTTCAGCAGGAGGACTTATGACCACGGCGTATTCATTTGCAAATTATGAGGACTGCTGCCACAAGAATCATCTGCCAAGACCGAAGGTGATCTTCCCTATGTATGGTCTGGACTGGAATATCAAAGCTTTGCCGGAGGACAAAGGACTGGCGGTATTTTCTATCGTAGGGCGGGGTGATGAGTTCGGTTTTGCAAATGTGGAAGATAAACTGCCGGAATTAGAGAAGGTACTGGGCAAAGAAAATGTGTCAGTTAAAATCATTGACGGTCTGGGACATGGATTTGGCATTGGATATGAAACAAAAGTGAAAAACTGGCTTCAGGAAGCGGTATCCTTCTGGGAAGCCCACAGATAACAGAGGGTAAGATTTATTTAAGGAGGATTTCATAATGAGTAGAAACTTGAAAGAATTAATCAGAGAGATGACGCTGGAGGAAAAAGCAGGACTTTGTTCGGGCGCGGATTTCTGGAACACAATGGGAATCGAAAGATTAGGGATTCCGTCCGCTATGATGACAGACGGCCCGCATGGTCTGCGCAAACAGGAAGGAGCGGCGGATCATCTCGGCCTGAATAAAAGTGTGAATGCAGTATGCTTCCCGGCAGCCTGCGCCACGGCATCCAGTTTTGACGTGGAACTGATGGAACGTATGGGACAGATCCTTGGTGATGAGTGTCAGGCTGAGAACGTGAGCATGCTCCTCGGTCCTGCGGTTAATATCAAACGAAGTCCTCTCTGCGGAAGGAATTTTGAATATATGTCCGAAGATCCTTATCTGACAGGTAAGATGGCGTCAGCATATATCCGGGGCGTACAGTCGAAAGGCATCGGAACCAGTATGAAACATTTCGCCGTGAATAATCAGGAAACAGACCGTATGCAGATATCGTCGGAAGTATCGGAACGGGCTTTCCGGGAAATTTATCTGCCGGCTTTTGAGGAGGCGGTGAAGAAAGCGCAGCCAAAGACTGTGATGTGCAGCTACAATAAGATCAACGGAGTATTTTCTTCAGAGAATAAGAAGCTTCTGACAGATATCCTGCGAGATGAGTGGGGATTTGAAGGATATGTGGTCAGTGACTGGGGAGCTGTAAATGACCGGGTGAAAGGGCTGAAAGCCGGTCTTGATCTGGAGATGCCGGGATCAGAGGGATATAATACAAGAAAGATTATCCGGGCAGTGGAGAATGGAGAGCTGGAGGAGGAGATTCTTGACAGAACGGTAGAGCGCATACTGAAAGTAGTCTTCTCCTACGCAGATAACCGGAAAGCAGAGACTGTATTTGATAGGGAAAAGGATCACAAGGCAGCGGCAGATATCGAAACAGAGTGTGCCGTACTTCTGGAAAATAAGGGGGCGCTGCCGCTGAGAAAAGAACAGAAAATAGTCTATATCGGGGAATTTGCAAAGAAACCGCGCTACCAGGGCGGGGGATCGAGCCACATCAATACGGACAGCGTAGTGTCAGCTCTGGAAACTGCGGTGAGAAAAGGCAGGGCAGTGGAGTATGTGAAGGGCTTCTCGTCAGAGCGTGACGAAATGACAGAAGAAGAACTGAAACAGGCGTGTGAAGCGGCTGCGGGAGCAGATGCAGTTGTAATCTTTGCCGGACTGCCGGACAGCTTTGAATCGGAAGGATATGACAGAACATCCATGGAACTGCCAAAGTGTCAGAATCGTCTTATAGAGGTTGTGGCTGAGATACAGAAGAATGTGGTGGTGGTCCTACATAACGGAAGTCCCGTAGAAACTCCGTGGGCTGAGTCTGTAAATGCCATTCTGGAGATGTATCTGGGAGGAGAAGGCATCGGGGAGGCCAGCGACCGGCTGTTATTCGGGGAGGCGAACCCGGGGGGACGTCTGGCGGAGACTTTCCCATATCGTTTGGAAGACAATCCGAGTTACCTGAATTTCCCCGGAGACGGCAGGACTGTTCTCTATGGAGAAGATATCTTTGTCGGATACCGCTACTATGATGCGAAGAAAGTACCGGTGCGCTGGGCATTCGGACATGGTCTGTCATATACGGAATTCAGCTACAGCAATATGAAACTCTCTTCTGTAGAAATGAAGGATGGAGATGTTCTGAGGGTAAGCATTGATGTGGAGAATACAGGAAAGATGGCAGGAAGTGAAGTAGTTCAGCTCTATGTCAGCGACAAAGACAGCACCGTGCCAAGAGCAGTGAAGGAACTGAAAGGGTTTGCGAAAGTATTTCTGAATCCGGGTGAGAAGAAGACGGTTACAATGGAGCTTTGTGCGAGAGATTTTGCTTACTACGAGACAAAGATTCACGACTGGTATACTCCGTCAGGTACATATGAGATCCAGATCGGACATGCCAGTGATGATATAAGAGAAACTGCCAAACTTTCATTTACTACAGATGTATCGCTGCCGTTTACTGTAGATATGACCACGACAATGGGAGAGTTAATGAGCCACCCGAAGACAGCAGGAAAAATGATGGAGTATCTTGAGGGGATATCACAGGGAGAAGAATCAAAGAAAGAAGAAGGAGAAGTAGAACTTGTGACTCCGGAAATTATAGCCCAGATGCCGCTGAAGTCATTTCTGAGTGTGATTCCAGGTGAAGCGATTGAACAGATGATTGTAGAGTTGAATTCTCTGTGTGCAGAAGAGGGAAAGTGAGAATAAAATATGAATCAAGATAAGATAAAAATGAGAGAAAAGCTGTCATTTGCAATGGCAAACTTTGGAAACATTCCGATTATGACACTGATCAACGGATATTTACTAATTTTTTATACCAATATATGCGGCTTGAGTCCTGCTGCATGTGCGACACTGTTCCTGATCGCACGCTTTCTAGATGCCATTAACGATCCGTTAGTTGGATTTATAATCGACCATCTTCCGACCAGAAAAATGGGACATTTCCGACCGACATTGATTCTGGGAACAATTCTGTGTAGCGTCAATTTCCTTCTGCTTTGGTTTGGACCTATGTTATCAACATCGGGGAAACTGGCAATCGCATATGTATCGTATATTCTGCTTGGTGTGTTGTTCCCAGTCATGGATATTTCGCTGAACAGTCTTCTGCCGGTTATGACAGAAGATATGAAAGAAAGGAACAGCTTAAGTACAATCAAAGGGCTTGCATATGTGATCGGGGCGCTTGTAATCGGTGTGGCAGCTCCACTTATTCTTGGAGATACTTCTAACAAACAGGGATATATTAATCTTGTTCTGATCATGACAGCAGTGATTTTTTTCTTCTCTATTATAGGAACCATGGGAGTAAAAGAACGTGTAAAACCACAGATGGAGAACAGCTATTCTGTAAAAGAATTATTCAAGATTCTCAGTCAGAAGCCGGTGTACATTACATTCCTTGCTGTACTGTTATATTCGATTGGAAGCAATATCGTGAATGCAGCAAATACATACTTTTATACATATATTTTTGAAGACCTGACGTTGGCGTCTATTATTACGCTTATTACATGTGTTGCTGTTTTTCCGGCTACAATGGTCATTGGTAATCTGATTGGAAGGTTTGGAAAGAAGAAAATGTATGCGATTGGACTTGCACTTGCAGGACTTGCACCAATCATCCGTCTGTTGGATGTGAGGAGCATTCCCCTTCTTATTGTCTCTGTATTGATTGCAGGAATAGGAGCCGGCTTTGCAGCACCTCTTAATTATGGAATACAGGCAGATAATACAGATTATATCGAAGTGTCTATGGGAATTAGGGCAGAAGGTGCTGTCGCATCTCTTTCCAGCTTTGTCTCCAAGTGTGCAATGGGAATCGGTGGTGCGATTCCGGGGTATCTGCTGCAGTTAGCAGGATTTGACAGTAAGGCGGCAGTACAGAATGACGATGTGATTAATGTGATCGTCCTCTGTGTGCTAATATTGCCGGCAATCGTAAATGTGGTGGCCATTGTGATCTTCTCAAAAGGTTATCCTATTACCAAGGAAAAATTGAATGAGCAGACATATCTGTTGAGGGAGAAACGGTCAAAAGCGGGAATAAGTGAATAAGAATGATAGAGAAGGAGTATCAGCATGGGAAAGATTTATGCGGCAAAAACAAATCATATCACAAATCCGATAGGGTTTAATATGGATACTATTGCATTTTCATGGAAAGTGAAAGGATGCAGGGGACAGAACCAGAAACATGCAAGGATTGTAATCAGCAAGAATAAAACCTTTACAGATATCTGTTACGATACAGGTGAAACAGAGTTGGACAGCCTCTCTACAAGAGTAGAATTTGAAATACAGCCGTATACAAGATATTACTGGAAGGTCATTGTTGCAACAGATGTAGAGGAAGTAATCGAATCAGATGTACAGTTTTTTGAGACTGCCAAAATGGATGAACCATGGACTGGAAGATGGATTACTTGTGACAGCAGTCAGGAACGTCATCCGATTTTTTCAAAAAGGATTGAACCGAAAAAAAAAGTGAAAAGAGCAAGGTTGTACATTTGCGGTCTGGGATTGTATGAGGCATATTTTCTGGGGGAAAGCAAAGAAAATCCTGAGAAAATCGGTGATGAGTATCTGACTCCGTACTGCAATAATTATGACCAGTGGATCCAGTATCAGACGTATGACATCACGAAACAGGCAGAACAAGGCGGTGTGCTGTCTGTTCTTCTCGGAAACGGCTGGTATAAAGGCAGGTTCGGTTTCAATGATCCGGAGCGGGAAGCATATTACGGTGACGAGTGGAAGCTGATTGCGGAGATTCACATAGAGTACAAAGACGGAACGAAAGATGTGATCAGTTCTGATGAAACCTGGTCAGTTACAAGAAGCAATTTGTGGTTTTCCAATATCTATGACGGTGAGAGAAGAGATGATACGCTGCCGCCGGTAGAGGAGTCTCCTGCGCGGATCGCAAAGGTTCCGAAAGGCCGGCTTATGGAACGGTTATCTCTTCCGGTTAAGGTACAGGAGGAGATGAAGCCGGCAGAACTGATCCATACGCCTGCTGGAGAAGATGTATTTGATCTGGGGCAGGAGATCGCAGGGATCTTCCGACTGCGTGTACATGAGCCGGCGGGGACAACTATCAGGATTCAGACGGGAGAGGTGCTTCAGGACGGATGTTTCTATAACGAGAATTTAAGAACTGCACTTTCGGAGTACATTTATGTTTCTGATGGTACAGAAAAGGTGATTACGCCTCATTTTACATACTATGGCTATCGATATGTGAAAGTGACCGGGATTAGGGATCTTTCATGTGAGGATTTCACGGCGCTTGTTCTTTACAGCGATTATGAGAGCATCGGGGCAATCGAGACAGGGAATGATCTTGTGAACAAATTGATCTCCAATATCGAATGGGGGATGAAAGGAAACTTCCTGGATGTGCCTACAGACTGCCCGCAAAGAGATGAGAGAATGGGCTGGACAGGGGATGCACAGGTATTTTCTGCGACTGCAAGCTATCTGGCTGATACCTACGCGTTTTACCGGAAATATTTATATGACATGTATCAGGAACAGCTTCTGGCGGACGGAATGGTTCCGGAGATTGTCCCCACATTCGGACCGACAAAATGTTCCTGCGCATGGGGAGACGCTGCGTGTATCATTCCGTGGAACGTATATCTGTTCAGCGGGGACAAAACAATCCTGGAAAGCCAGATTGAGAGCATGAAGGCATGGGTTGATTATATTCGCAGGATTGACGGAGATCATCACGGATGGAGACAGATCTTCCATTATGGAGACTGGCTGGCTCTCGACCGTACAGGCGCTGCCGCGAACAGTGTGTACGGGGCGACCGATGAAGCATATATCGCGGATATCTACTATGCGGCAAGCGCCCAGACAGTCGCAAAGGCGGCGGACGTGCTTGGACTGGAAGAAACGAGACAGGAATATCAGGAAATCGCAGACCGTCAGTGGCGGGCAGTGAAAGAAGAATATTTTACTTCCACAGGAAGATGTGCGGTGAAGACGCAGACAGGGCTTATCCTTGCGCTGAAGTATCATCTGTCTGAAAATGAAGAACTGACAAAGCAGATGATGAAAAAACTCCTCCGGGACAACAAAAATAAACTGAATACCGGGTTTGTGGGTACGCCGCTTCTGTGCAACGTGCTGACAGACCACGGGATGACGGATGCGGCGTACCGGCTGCTTTTGAACGAAGAATATCCGGGTTGGCTTTATGAAGTGAAGCTGGGGGCAACGACCGTGTGGGAGCGTTGGAATTCACTGGATGAGAACGGCCATGTCTCCAGCACGGGAATGAACAGCCTGAATCATTATTCATATGGCGCCGTACTGGAATGGATCTTCCGCCATGCGGCCGGGATTGATGTGACGGAACAGAGTCCGGGAGGCCGGGTGATGCGGATCAGCCCGAAAGTGAATCGCGGACTGGGATATGTAAAAGCGGTTTATGATTCAGCATGCGGATGCTATCAGTGCGGTTGGGAGATATCAGGGGATAATAAAATCACTGTCACTGTTACAGTTCCGTTTGGCGGAAGGGCAGAAGTGGTTCTTCCACTTGCGCCGGAATCTGTATATGAAGATAAAGAAAACCCACTGTTTGAAGATGTAGAAAACGGAATTTGCCGTGTGAAAGCCGGAGAATATGAAGTCACTTATGAGGCGTCACAGCCTTTAAAGAGGAAATACAGCATAGATTCGACAATGGAAGAACTGCTGAACCATCCGGATATTCGCGCGTTTCTTTCTCAAATGATGGAAGTGGATATGATTCCGGATATTGCATATGGACTTTCGCTTAGAGATGTCGCGAAAACATTCGCAGGAGAAATCAAACCAGAGGAAGCACAGATGCTGGATATTGCACTGGCAAACTTCTAATAAGGAGCAGAGAGATGAAGAAAGAAAATCAGAAAGTAAAATTATCTGAAAAAATAGGGATGTTGATGGTATGTGCAGGAAACATACCGCTTATGACACTTTTATCCGTATATTTTATGATCTATTACACAACTGTGGTGGGACTGGATCCCAAGGCGCTTGCGACCTTGTTTTTAATCTCTAAGGTAATGGATGGAATCAGCGATCCTGTCATGGGCTTTATTCTGGATAGATTTCCCGTAACAAAAATGGGAAAATTTCGCCCTATGCTGATTCTGGGAACCATTATCTGTGTCATAAACTATATTCTGCTGTGGTTTGGCGCTGTCTGGAGTCCTGTAGGAAAATATGTGATCGTTTATGTTACCTATTTGCTGTTGGGATGGACCTTTGATATCATGGACATCTCCAAAAACAGTCTTCTTCCGGTTATGACTACAGATGATAAAGAAACAGCCTGTCTCTTTTCAACGCATTAGGATCGATGATTGGAGGAGCGGTGATTGGAGTATTAGGACCTGTTATAGTAGCAGATGGAAAACTGGAAAGTTATTATGTATTAATCTTCGGATCTATGGCTCTGACGCTCGTTCTTTCCATCTCAGGTGCACTCAGTGTTAAAGAACGTGTGGAGTTCGGGGAAAATAATGAGGAAAAGTACAGTTTAAAAGAGATGCTTCAATTTCTGAGATATAAGCCTATATGGGCAGCGTTTGCAGCTACTTTAATAGTAGGGACAGGAAGTTCAATAGCTGGCGGAGCAGGAGCATATTTTTATACATATGTTTTAGGGGATATGAAACTGATGTCGGGAGTTTCTATTATTGGCTTAATTGCATCACTGGTTGGAATTGTGATGGGACCATATCTTGCCAATCGGTTTGGGAAAAAGAAAGTTTACCTGACCGCGGTCATAATATCGACAGCGCTTAACCTGCTTCGACTGCTGGATGTGACGTCTATGATTTTAATATATATCAGCGCTCTTATCGGAGGTGTGGCAGGAGGATGGATGGTTCCGGTCAGTACCAGCATACAGGCGGACAATACCACTTATGTACAGTATAAAACGGGTAAACGGGCGGAAGCAGCCATCGCTTCACTCACATCCTTTGTCAGTAAGGTCGCGCAGGGGCTGGGAGGAGCAATTCCAGGGTATGTGATCGCAGCATATGGATTTGTTACCGGCGCATCTGTCCAACCTGAGAGTATCAATACAGGCATTATCCTGTGCGCATTGATCCTGCCGCTGATATTTGGAATATTAGGGTCGCTTATCTTTGGCACACAGTATACGCTGGATCAGAAAGCAGTAATAGAGATGGACGCTAAAATCAACAGGAATAACTAATCCGGCAGGGAGGTTGCTATGGAGCTTACAAGACTTAAGGTAAACAGTCAATACAGACCATGCGTGGACGAAGTACCTTATTTTTCATGGGTGATCATCAGTGACAAAAAGAATGTGATGCAGACATCCTATCATATTACAGTGACAAGTCTGGGAGAAGTAGTGTGGGATTCCGGGGTGATAGAAAGTGATAAAAGCACTTTTGTAGAGTACAACGGGAAACCATTGAAAAGTCTCAGTGACTATAGCTGGACAGTGAAAGTGACGGTTAATAACGGAGAAAAGGCGGCGGCATCCTCATCCTTTGAGACGGGATTTATGAAGAAAGAATGGACGGCCGAGTGGGTGAAATCTCCGTTCCCGATGAAAAAGGTAAAACCTGGAACCGGCGGGCAGAATCCGGCAGAATATTTCCGCAAAGAATTTGACGCACGAGACGGTATAAAACGGGCACGCGTCTATGCCACATGCCACGGAGCATATCAGCTCAGCGTGAACGGAATACGTCCGGACGACAGAGAGTTTGCTCCGGAATTTACCGTCTATTCTAAATATCTGTGTTACCAGACTTATGATGTGACTCCATTCTTGAGAGAGGGAAGAAATGTCATAGGAATGTTAGTGGGGGACGGCTGGTATGACAGTGCGAACTTTAAACCGAGAAGCAGGAAGTTTAAAGCCGAACATTCTGTGTTATTTCAGATAAAGATTGATTATGAAGACGGAACGAGTGAAATTGTTCTGTCCGATGATGCTGTGAAGGTTTCGGAAAGTCCGGTCCGGTCTTCCGATTTGTTTGCAGGCGAACTCTATGACGCACGGATGGAACAGGAAAACTGGAACTGCTGCGGATTCGATGACAGCAGCTGGAAAGCAGGTATCCCATGCGGAAAATCTTACGCGAACCTGGTAGCTCAGTACGGGGAACCGGTGCGCCCGGTAAAGGAAGTACCGGCAGTCGGAATGACAGTCAGCCCGAAAGACGAGACAATCATTGACTTCGGGCAGAATCTGGCGGGGGTTCTGCGCGTAAAAGCGAAACTGCCTGCCGGAACAAAAATGGTATTAGATCATTTTGAAACTCTGGATCAATATGGAAACTATTTCAATAATATTTTCATGTCAGAGAAAACAGGACACAAACAAAGCGATATTTATATTTCAAACGGGAAATTTACAGAATATATACCGCATTTTACATATCACGGTTTCCGCTATGTGAGAATGACATGCAATCAGCCGGTGAGTCCGGAGGATTTCACAGCGATTGTCCTGTCTTCTGACAATGAGGATCTGGGAACTTTTGAGACGTCCAACGAAGATATAAACCGGCTTTACGAAAATACAAGATGGTCTCAGCGGTCGAATCTGTTCTCAATCCCCACGGACTGTCCGCAGAGAGAAAAAGGCGGATGGACCGGAGATATCCAGATTTATGCAAGAACAGCCATGCTCAACGAAAATGTAACCCCGTTTCTGACAAGATGGCTGCGTAATATGACCTGCAGCCAGCAGAAAAACGGAGCGATTCCCAATGTGATCCCCCTTACCGGAATCTATGAATTACTGGAGAAACTGAATCGGATCGTATACCGCAATTTTGAACCGGTGGGAGAAGCGGGATGGGGAGATGCCGCTTGTATCGTACCGTGGAGCATGTATCAGCTTACAGGAAATATCAGGATACTGAGAGAGCAGTATGACACAATGAAAAAGTGGTGCGACTATATCATCAACACTGCAAAGAAGCGTAGAGGCAAGATGAAACATCCAAAAGAAATTGACCAGTATCTGTGGAATACAGGACATCAGTACGGGGAGTGGCTCATACCGAGCCAGACAGTAGACGGAGCAGACCAAAGCGCTGCAAAACCTATCAATACTTCTGTATACTGCGCGCCAATCTTTGGATGGAATTCCTGTCGGATCATGGCAGATACAGCAGCACTCCTCGGGCATACATCAGACGAATTATACTATGATGACATTGCGTCCAGAATGAAATCTGCCATTCAAAAAGGACTGATCGATGATGATGGGAAGATGCCTCTTGATTTTATGGGCAGTTATGTGCTGGCAATCGCATTTGATCTTGCTCCTGAAAGGAAGAAAAAAAGTATCGCCGGACATTTGATCCGCAAGATAGAAGAAAACGGGGATTGTCTGGATACAGGATTCCTGACGACACCGTATCTGCTGGATGCACTCTGTAAGATCGGCAGGATGGACAAGGCATATAAAATCCTGCTCCAGACAAAGTGCCCGTCATGGCTTTATGAGGTGAAGCAGGGAGCGACAACAATCTGGGAAAATTACATTTCTTACAAGGAGGACGGGTCTCCGGTTATGACAAGCCTGAACCATTATGCCTTTGGATGCGTGGACGACTGGATGTTCCGGAAGATAAGCGGCATTGATATGGCTGCTTCCGGATTTAAGAAGATTGTGATTGCGCCGGAGCCGAATAATGCGTTTACAAGTGCAAAACGTACCTATATGAGTGAGTACGGTAAAGTAGGGGCAGAGTGGAGTATGGAAGAGGGGAAATTTAAATTGAAAGTGGAGATTCCCTGTAACACAACTGCCACTGTAAAACTGCCGGATGGCAGATTGTATGAGGTGGGGAGCGGAATATATCAGTTTGAATAAAAGTATCAAAGGAAATAAAATGACAGTATTTGTGAGAACTGACCGGCAAAAGCAGATGGTCAGTTTTTCTTAATACGAAAGTTGAAAATAATACGAGGAGTTTAGGATTATGAAAAAGAAAATATTGAAGATTACCTTAAGTGTCGTTTTAATTTTGATTCTGGCTGTGGGTATAGGTCTGGCATATTTAGTAGGGGCGGCAGGCGGTGGTGGACCGTTTGATTTTGTTTGGAAGAACAAACTGAAAAAAATGCCAGGAAACGCAGAAAAATATAGTCTGGAAAATGTAGAACCCTTAGAAAACAGTCCGCTTGAAGGAAAGCGTATTTGCTATCTTGGATCGTCTGTAACTTTAGGGCTGTACTCAATGGATGTTTCCTTTGTAGATTATATCTCTTATAGAAATGGCTGTGAGTATGTAAAAGAGGCCGTAAGTGGTACTACTTTAGTGGATAACGGAAAGACGTCTTATATCCAGAGGATGAAAAATAATATCGGTACAGATGAGAAATTCGATGCATTTGTCTGCCAGCTTTCCACGAATGACGCGTCGAAGGAAATGCCGATAGGAGAACTCAGCCGTTCAGAAAATTTGGAAGATTTTGATACACAGACGATAACAGGAGCAATGGAATATATCATTGTATATGCAAAGCAGACATGGAATTGTCCCGTGATCTTTTATACTGGAACAAAATATGACAGTAAACAGTATCAGCAGATGGTAGATGTATTATTTGAGCTTCAGGATAAATATGGAATAGGCGTGATCGACCTTTGGAATGACGAGGAGATGAATGACGTTTCTGAAAAAGAATATGAAGTTTATATGGCAGATCCGGTTCATCCGACGCAGGCAGGATATCTGGAATGGTGGACGCCTAAGATGGAAGAATATTTATATTTATTTTTAGAAAGATGATTATTATATTAAGTTTCGTCGGTAAACCGCTTATATATCGTTGGTGATTTGCCCTTTGGGATTATTTATAATTGAATCAAACAATGAAAGGACGGATAACGAAATGGAAAATGCAGTTACAAAAAGAGAAAAAATCAGTTATGGTTTGTATTTTATGGGACAGAATGTATTCTATGGACTGATAGGATATATGACTACATATTTTACAGATATCGGCATAACGGCAGCATTGGTTGCGATCGTGGCGCTGATCACGAAAGTGTGGGATGCCATCAACGATCCGATCTTCGGTATGATCATGGATAAGGTAAATTTTAAGAAAGGGAAATTCCTGCCGTGGCTTCAAATATCTGTCATAGCGATTCCGGTGGCGACCATTCTTCTTTTTACAATACCTACCGGGATTCCCATGATGGCTAAAATCATATGGGCAACACTTGCTTATATGTTATGGGATACAGCCTATACCCTTTGTGATGTGCCGATTTTTGGTATTGTCACCACGATGACAACGGACCAGAAGGAACGTATTTCACTAAACAGTATAGGAAGGATGTTTGTTATTTTTGCAGGTATTGTTACAGGAATTGTCCTGCCGTTGGTACGGCAGCGGTTAGGCGGCTGGGCGACAACAGTAATTGTGTTATCTCTTTTGTCAGTTGTTATGATGATTCCAATCTGTCTGTTCGCAAAGGAGAGAGTAATTGAAAAAGAAAGAGCACTGGACGAAGGGGCAGAAGATAGTTATACGCTGCGCGATATGGCAGAATGTCTGCGAAAGAACAAATATTTATTGATTTTCTTTGCGGCTCCGCTCATCAGCAGCCTGCTTAATGTTGGTGCAAATTGGGGCTTATATGTTGCCCGGTACTGCCTTGGCGGTGAAGAAGCTGCCTCATATGTTTCGATGACGGTGATTATTCCGACCTTAATCGGTGCGGTTATGGCAGTAGAATTATGCAAGAAATATGACAAATTTAAAGTCTTCTATATTTCATATGTTTTCGCTTTACTTCTGGGAATTGTAAGATTCATTGCTGGGTATGAGAATATGACGGTGTATGTGACTTTAAATGCCTTAGGAGGAATTCCGCTGGGAATAGCAGTTATACTGCAGTATCAGTTTACGCCGGACTGCTACGAGTATGGACAGTACAAGACAGGATTAAAAATGCGTGGTGTAACGTTTGCAGCGCAGACATTTTTTACAAAATTAAATGGAGCGGTCGCAACAGCAGTCAGTGTGTTTGCGTTAACTTTAATCGGCTTCCGGGAAGGAGAAGGCGTTGTTCAGGCGGCAGGATTTGCCGATAAATTATGGACATTCAGCTGTCTTGGCAGCATTATCGGGGGGATTTGCACTCTGCTTATGCTTCGCCTTTACAAGCTTAATGACCATGATGTCCAGCTGATGGCAAAATGCAACAATGGTGAGATTAGCCGTGAAGAGGCAGAGTCACAGATGATCAATCAGTATTAAGAAAAGAATGGAGGACTTTTGCGATGGACAGAATAAAGGAACTGATTTCAAAAATGACGCTGGAAGAGAAGGCAAGTCTCTGCTCGGGCGCTGATAACTGGCATACGAAAGAAATCAAACGACTGAACATTCCGTCAGTTATGATGGTGGACGGCCCTCACGGACTGAGAAAGCAGGAAGGGGAAACGGATCATCTGGGATTGAATGAAAGTGTGAAGGCCGTTTGTTTCCCAGCAGCCTGTGCAACAGCCTCCAGCTTCGATGTTGACCTGATGGAACGGATGGGAGAGACGCTGGGAGCGGAGTGTCAGGCCGAGAATGTAAGCATGCTGCTTGGCCCGGCGGTGAATATTAAAAGGAGCCCGTTATGCGGGCGGAACTTTGAGTATCTGTCGGAGGATCCATATCTGGCAGGTAGGATGGCATCGGCATATATCCGCGGAGTACAGAGTCAGGGCGTGGGGACAAGCATTAAGCACTTCGCACTGAATAACCAGGAAACACTCCGTATGACGATATCTTCCGAGGTGTCAGAACGTGCGCTCAGGGAAATCTACCTGCCTGCGTTTGAGGAAGCGGTGAAAGAATCAGCTCCAAGAACCGTCATGTGTAGCTACAACAAAATAAATGGAGAATATGCTTCGGAAAACAGATATCTTCTGACAGATATCCTGAGAAAAGAATGGGGATACAAAGGCTGCGTCGTCAGTGACTGGGGCGCTGTAAATAACCGTGTGAAAGGACTGCAGGCCGGACTGGATCTGGAGATGCCTTATTCCGGAGGATACAATGACAGACAGATTGTGAAAGCAGTACAGGAGGGAAGACTGGACGAAGCTGTGCTGGATGAAGCGGTGGAGCGGGTATTGAATGTTGTATTTGCCGGTGAAGAGCAGCATTGTCCGGAAATTATATCTGATAAGGAAACAGATCATAAAAAAGCAGCGGATATTGAGACGGAATGTGCGGTCCTGCTAGAAAATAACGGTATACTTCCGTTGAATACAGACAGAAAGGTTGCCTATATAGGGGAATTTGCCGAAAAGCCGCGGTATCAGGGCGGCGGCTCCAGCCATATCAATCCGTTCAGGGTCGTTTCGGCATTAGATGCTGCCGGAGAAAAAGGGCGTAGCGTGACTTATGCAAAAGGATTTTCTATGGAAAATGACGCGATGACGGAACAAGAGCTAGAAAAAGCGCTTCGGACTGCTGCAGAAGCAGACGTCGCGGTGATCTTTGCCGGTCTGCCTGAGATATTTGAGTCGGAAGGGTATGACAGAACATCTATGAAGCTGCCCCAATGCCAGGACCGTCTGATCGAAGAAGTGTTGAAAGTACAGCCTAATGTTGTAGTTGTACTCCACAATGGAAGCCCGGTAGAACTGCCCTGGGCTGATAAAGTAAGCGCGATCCTTGAAATGTATCTCGGAGGTCAGGGCGTTGGCGAAGCCTGTGACTGGCTGTTATACGGAGAAGCGAATCCGTCCGGCAGGCTGGCGGAGACATTCCCGTACCGGCTGGAAGATAATCCGAGCTACCTTCATTTCCCAGGAAATGGAAAGCGGGTGTTATATGGTGAGGATATCTTTGTCGGGTACCGCTATTATGATACAAAGAAGGTTCCGGTGCGGTATGCATTCGGACATGGGCTGTCTTACACGGAATTTGCTTATGAGGACTTGAATTTGTCATCGGCTCAAATGACGGATGAGGATATCCTGACGGTCTCCTTCAAGGTGAAAAATACAGGAAAGACAGAAGGAAAAGAAGTCGTACAGCTGTACGTGGCTGACCTGTGCGGCATATCGGAGAGACCGGTCAAGGAATTGAAAGGATTTGCCAAAGTTCATCTCCTGCCGGGAGAGGAAAAAACGGTGTCGATGGAAATTTTGGCGAGGGATCTTTCCTATTATGAAGAACGTCTCGGGGACTGGTATGCGCCATCCGGAACATACCGGATCCTGATCGGCCATGCTTCTGATGACATCCGATTACATGCTGATATTGTATTTGAAACACAGAAAGAACTGCCCCTTCGCGTAGATTTCACAACAACGTTCGGAGAATTATTGGATCATACGAAAACCGCTCCCGTTATTACGGAACTGCTGGCTCCATTGGCAGCAGCAGCCGCATCAGCAGAAGGTATGAGTGACGAATACAAGAAGCTGGGAGAGCAAGTTATCCGGGAAATGCCGATGAAATCTCTGCTGGGACAGATGCCGGGAGAACAGGTGGAACAGCTGATCGGTCAGTTGAATTGCTTACTTGCACAATAGGATAATTGAGGAAGGATGTTCAAAAAATGAAAAAAGAACACGAAATTTTATTTGAACCATTTAAAATTGGAACGGTAATGATTAAAAACCGTTTTGTTTTGGAACCAATGGAAGGTACAAACATGATAGACTGCTTACCTATTTTTAAAATTGGTGAGGATATCTATGATTATTATGTGGAGCGTGCAAAGAATCATGTAGGTTTAATTATTCCCGGAATGGTTACTCTGCGTAGTATGGTGGGGAAACAGTGGCTTTATGAGCAGAAAGAAATATTCGAAGGACTAAAGCCGCTTTTAGCAGAAATTCATAGTTACGGTGCAAAAGTGTTTTTGCAGATTGGTGCAGGATGGGGACGAACATTTACCATGCCGCTGGCATTAAAGGAACTTTATGAAAAAGAGAAGGAAACCGGACAAAAGTCCATGTTTGACTGGGATAATCTTCTTGTAGCCCCTAGTGAACTGCCTAACCGTTGGCTTCCAGAAATTATACATAGACCACTGACGGAAGGAGAAATTCTTGAGTATGTGGATGCCTATGGTAAGACAGCCAAACTTTGTATGGAGACAGGGTTTGACGGTGTGGAAGTGCATGCCGTGCATGAAGGCTATCTGCTGGATCAGTTTACAACGAAGTATACGAATCGGAGAACAGATCAGTATGGGGGGACTTTTGATAACCGCTACAGGTTTGCGAAAGAAGTTGTAGAGGAGATTAAGCGACAGTGCGGTGACACATTCCCTGTATCCCTTCGGTATTCCGTAACCAGTAAGACAATCGGCTTTGGTATCGGGGCAGTTTATGGTGAGAAATTTACAGAAGCCGGCAGAGATCTTGAGGAAGGGCTGAAAGCCGCAAAATATCTTCAGGATGCAGGATATGACATGCTTAATGCGGACAATGGGACTTACGATTCATGGTACTGGGCGCATCCGCCTGTATATATGCCTTTAAACTGTAACATGGCGGAGGTGACACGATTAAAAGAAGTGGTAGAAATTCCTGTGGTATGTGCAGGAAGAATGCAGCCGGATGAAGCTTCAGCATCTATATCAGAAGGAAAACTGGATGCTATGGGAATCGGACGTCAGTTCCTGGCGGATCCGGAATATATTGTAAAACTGGAACAGGAGAAATTTAGCGACATTCTTCCTTGCATTGCATGTCATAATGCATGTCTTCCGATTTATCATTATGAAGGCGTTGGCTGTGAAATCGATGAAGAGGATGGAAAAACACAAGGGCATTGTGCGTTGAACCCTAGGACATTCTGTGAGCAGAAATATGATTTTGAGAAAAAAGCAGCTGTAACGAAAAGTATTGCGGTCATCGGCGGGGGTATCGCTGGGATGACTGTAGCCCGAATTGCGGCAATACGAGGTCATGAGGTAACTATTTATGAAAAGAGTGACCGGCTCTGTGGTGTGTTTAATGCTGCAGCAGCACCTGAATTCAAAGAAAAAGATAAAGAATTTATAAGATGGATTCAACAAGAAATAGAAAGCCTGCCGATTAAAGTGGAATACAACTGTGAAATTACAACTCTGGCTGAGCTGACAGAAGATGAAATTATCATTGCTACGGGCGCAAAACCTAGAAAGCTAGATGTTCCGGGACAGGAAAAAGCTATTGAAGCAACGGAATATCTGCTGGGGAGAAAAGTAGGAAAGGACGTCGCTGTAATCGGCGGAGGTTTGACGGGCTGCGAGATTGCCTATGACCTTGTGCTGAAAGGAAAACGACCGGTTATTGTGGAAATGGCAGACGATATTTTAAAGACCAAGGGACTCTGCATGGCAAACTCCAGTTGTATGAGAGACTTATTGCGGTATTATGAAGTTCCTATTTATAAAAACGCAAAGCTCTTAGAAATCATTGAAAATGGAATTGTTATTGAGACAGCGGAAAAGACAATACAGTTGGAATGCGACGACGTGATAATGAGCTGTGGTTATATGCCAGACACGAGGCTTGTTGACGGCGGAACACAACAGGGGAAAACGAATATTCATATAGTCGGCGATGTTAAAAAGGTTGGAAATTTGAAAACAGCAATCTGGGAGGCTTATGATTTAGCATTTTCTTTGTAAGATTAAACTCTTAAGCGGACAAAGAGGCTTTTAATATATTATAGAAACACTGCTATAAGAATTATTGATACCATTAGGCTGTCGATTTTTGAGGGATGTCATATACAGAATTATACTGACTAATATTAAGTTTTAATCGGTATTTCAATTTGTGTGATGTAATCATCAAAGGAGTCAATGAAGAGTTCATTGATTCCTTTTTCATATGCAAAATCGCAAAATGTAATACCATGCTTGTTGGGCCGGCTCTATCAAAGATGATAAGCCCTTTTTCCTGTCTCAGAAACCTGGATAGGACTTAGATTTCTTACCCAGTTTAAGATAGTTGACTTTGCTACGCCATATTCACTTGATAACTGAGGAAATGAGTAATTTCCTGTATTGTACAAATCCACAATTTGTTGCTTAAACTCTTGTGTGTACTTCTTTTGGTTTTTTGCCATGTTGAACAGCTCCTTTACATTATTATGATTATTATAGGCTGTTCAACTTTTTATGTCTATGGTTATATACTAACACCAATAAAAGCCAAAAGAGAAGGCATAACAAGACAGGAAGCAATAGAAAAAATATTGGCATTACGGGAGAATGGTACATTGTAGTAGTTGAATTTGATATGTGAAAGGAAATGTAGGTATGAGAAAAAAGAACGATATAAAGGAGGAAAATGGGAAACTTCTTCTTTCAGTAAAAGAAACCTGTGAATTAACTGGGTTATCTGAAAAAACAGTTCGTACTATAATGGCTGAAAATGATTTCTGCGTCCGAATTGGGCGCAGAACACTTGTACACAGAAAAAAATTTGAACACTGGTTGGAGGAACAGGACACTTGAATATTTTTTTAGAACGTGTTAATATTCTGATGTACTTGAAATCTGGCCTGGAAAGGATGAATACAGTATGGGAAAATCTTTGAAAGGCAAAGAATTAGGAAGTGGACTTTCGCAAAGGAAGGACGGACGTTATCAAGCCAAATATTATATACCAGGTTCCCCGAAACCCAAATATTTATATGATAGAAATTTGGCAAAACTAAAGAAAAAACGTGATCTGGAAAAAGCAAAATACATTCTGGGTTATAATGATAAAGCGAAAAAATATAAAGTTTCTGAATGGTTTGATGTATGGATGAAACTTTACAAAATTGGGCGAATTAAAGCTAATACGGTTCGTGGATATGTAGATGGATTTGAGCGGGGTGCAGATTTTATTGGCGCTGTGAGGCTTGATTGCCTCACACCTTCTCATATCTACAATATGGTTGAAGGAATGCAAAACGATGGCTATGCGGAATCATCAGTTGTCCATACTTTATCAATTGTAAAGCAATTACTTCAAAGTGCGGTAGATAATCAAATGATTCCAATGAATCCCTGTAAAGGGATTGCAATAGAAAAATCCGAAAAAGTAACAGTTGATCCAATATTGGAGGATGAAAGCAAAATACTTCAACCAGAGGAAATTAAAACATTTCTTGATGCAGCAAAAAACACGAGATATTATGAACTATTTTATATTATTTTGAATACTGGAATGCGTATTGGCGAAATTACAGCACTTTGCTGGTCTGATATTGATTTTGAATGTCATCGAATTCGTGTATATAAAACACTGAATAGAACGACGATTTATTTTGATGAAGGAAAAAATCGATTAGAAAAACCAGAGTCAGTTAAACAGATAACGACGCCTAAGAAAAAGGCAAGTTATCGTTGGATTCCTATGACAGAGGGTGTTGAATTGGCATTTCACTCTTGGGAGAAAAAGCAGATTGCGGATAAAGAAAAAAGCGGATCATCATGGGGAAAGGAAAATCCTTTCCTCAAAGATTTTCCGGATCTGGTATTCACAACACAACCAGGAGGGGTTTTTCTTCCTCAATATGCAAACGCGGAATGTTCACGTATTATAAGCATAATTGAAAAAAAAGAGATCGAATTAGCTGAAAAAGAAAATAGGGAACCTCGTCTTTATGAGGTATATCCCCATAAATTTCGGCATACGTTCGTCACCAAACTGAATGAGTCTAATATGTCTCCATTTACGGTGAGTAAGATTGTGGGACATACAAGCGTAAATATGACGAACTATTATACACATCTGGAACAGGATTATGTGGCAGATGAATTTAGAAAATTTGCTGCAAAATACGATGAGGGAAAAGTTCCGGCGGTGCCAGAAAAAGAATAAAGGAAAATTATGAAGAATACTACTGATAACATACAAAATACTAACCGGGGGTCAAATGGGGGTCAAACTACTATTTCAGGTGCTTCAAACCCGCATAAATTAAGGGATTCAGCGCAAACCATGAAACTGTCGCCCATGATGCAGGAATACTGCAAAACCAAAGAAGAATACAAAGACTGCATCTTATTTTATCGTCTCGGGGATTTCTACGAGATGTTTTTTGATGATGCACTTCTGGTATCCAAGGAACTGGAACTGACGCTCACTGGTAAGGATTGTGGTCTGGAAGAGCGGGCACCTATGTGCGGAATCCCGTTCCATGCGGCAGATACTTATATCAACCGTTTGATCGAGCGTGGGCATAAGGTTGCAATCTGTGAGCAGGTGGAGGATCCGAAGAAGGCAAAAGGACTTGTAAAACGTGCTGTTATCCGTGTGGTTACTCCTGGAACTACTTTGGATGCAACTTCTTTGGATGAATCCAAGAATAACTATTTGATGTCAATTGTCTCCATAGCAGACCGCTTTGGTTGTGCAATAGCGGATATTACCACAGGTGACTGTTTCCTTACAGAAGTACCAAATAGCCAGAAACTGGTTGATGAGATCAACAAATTCAGTCCGGCTGAAATCATATGTAATGATTCCTTTTTTATGAGTGGGGTTGACACAGACGATTTGAAAGAACGTCTTGGAATTTGTATTTTTTCCCTGGATGCCTGGTATTTCGATGATGATACCTGCAGAAAAGAATTAAGGGAACATTTTCACGTAACCAATCTGGAAGGCCTTGGAATCAGCGATTATGACAGTGGAATCATAGCTGCCGGAGCGCTGTTTTTGTATCTTAAGGAAACGCAGAAGACTGCACTTTCTCAGATGACTACCATCCGTCCTTATACGGCAGAGCGTTATATGCTGATTGACAGCTCCAGCCGACGAAATCTGGAGTTGGTGGAGACCCTCCGTGAAAAGCAGAAAAGAGGTTCTCTTCTCTGGGTACTGGATAAGACTAAAACAGCCATGGGTGCCCGTACTCTTCGCTCCTTTGTGGAACAGCCACTGATCGATGCAGAAGAGATCAATCGCAGACTGGAAGCTCTTGAAGAGCTGAATGAGAAACCGATGCTCCGCGATGAGATCCGGGAATATCTCAATCCAGTGTATGACCTGGAGCGTCTGGTCAGCCGTATCAGCTTTAAGTCTGCAAATCCAAGAGATATGGTAGCATTTGCGTCCTCTCTGGAAATGATTCCTTATATTAAACAGGTTCTCAAGGACTTTCAGGCACCGATTCTGAAAGAAATCTACGAGGACATGGACAGTCTTGAAGATATTACAGATCTGATCAAGCACGCCATTGTAGATGAACCGCCCCTTGCCCAGAAGGATGGAGGCATTATTCGTGAAGGCTTTAACGAAGATGTGGATAAATTCCGCAGTGCCCGCACAGATGGAAAAAAATGGCTTACAGAGCTGGAAACAAAGGAACGTGAGCGTACCGGAATCAAATCCCTGAAGATCAAATATAACCGTGTATTCGGCTATGCCCTTGAGGTAACCAATACGTTTAAAGAACTGGTGCCGGAGAACTACATCCGTAAACAGACTCTTGCAAATGCAGAACGTTATATTACCGAGGAGTTGAAAAACCTTGAAAATATGATCCTTGGCGCTGAAGATAAACTTTATGCCCTGGAATACGAGCTGTTTTCCAATGTCCGTGATAAAGTTGGCCAGGAAGTGATAAGAATCCAGCGTACAGCCAAGGCAATTGCAGGTCTGGATGTGTTTGCATCCCTGGCGCTTGTTGCTGAGCGCAATCATTATGTACGTCCGAAGGTAAATGAAGGCGGAATTATAGATATCAAAGGTGGTCGTCATCCGGTTGTAGAGCAGATGATCGATAATGATATGTTCATTGCCAACGATACATACCTTGACAATACTAAAAAAAGAGTTTCCATTATTACAGGTCCAAATATGGCAGGTAAATCCACATACATGCGCCAGACTGCGTTGATTGTACTTATGGCACAGATTGGAAGCTTTGTTCCGGCAGATAAGGCTGTGGTTGGAATTGTAGACAGAATCTTTACTCGTGTAGGTGCATCAGATGACCTTGCCAGCGGACAGAGTACTTTCATGGTGGAAATGACTGAGGTTGCCAATATCCTTCGAAATGCCACTGCCAAGAGCCTTCTGATCCTGGATGAGATCGGCCGTGGAACCAGTACTTTTGATGGTCTTGCCATTGCCTGGGCAGTGATTGAACATATCAGTAATACAAAGCTTTGTGGAGCCAAGACATTATTTGCCACACATTATCATGAACTGACTGAACTGGAAGGAAAACTATCTGGCGTTACCAACTACTGCATTGCAGTTAAGGAAAAAGGTGACGATATTGTTTTTCTCCGCAAGATTGTAAAAGGCGGCGCAGATAAGAGCTATGGAATTCAGGTCGCCAAGCTGGCAGGTGTTCCGGATTCTGTTATTAACCGTGCAAAAGAGCTGGTTGAGGAATTAAGCGATGCAGACATTACTGCTGCTGTAAAAGATCTGGCTTCACCGAAGAAGAAGCCGAAGGTAGAAATGGATATGGCGCAGATGTCATTATTTGACACTGTACAGGACAATGACATTATTGAAGAATTAAAAGGCATTGACATTGGAAATCTGACTCCCATGGAAGCCTTAAATACGTTATACAATCTTCAGAATAAGATAAAGAACAGATGGTAACTGACTGTTGACTTTCATATATGGTGTTGTCACCGCAGGCGACATGTCCGTATTGTGAACCGAAGCGGTCAACCTGCTTTTATATGGAGAGAAAAACTTGAGAAAAATAGCAGTTTTAGATAAACATACCATTGATAAAATTGCAGCAGGTGAGGTGGTAGAGCGCCCTTCTTCTGTTGTAAAGGAGCTTGTAGAAAATTCCATTGATGCTGGTGCTACTGCTGTAACAGTAGAGATTACAGATGGAGGAAAGAAGCTGATCCGTATTACAGACAACGGAGGGGGAATTGAGGCTGCTCAGGTACCTACGGCATTCTTAAGTCATGCTACCAGCAAAATTGAAAAAGTAGAAGATCTGGAAAACATAGCCTCACTGGGATTCCGTGGTGAGGCTTTATCCAGTATTGCCGCAGTTTCCCAGGTGGAGCTGATCACAAAAACTCCTTCTGCTATCAGCGGCGTGCGTTATGTGATCGAAGGCGGCGTAGAACAAAGCCTTGAGGAAATGGGAGCTCCAGATGGAACTACTTTCCTGGTTCGGAATCTTTTTTACAACACACCGGCCCGGAGCAAGTTCCTGAAATCTGATTCTTCAGAAGCAAATTATATTGGAACTATGATGGAACAGCTTGCTCTTTCCCATCCGGAGATTTCTTTTAAATATATTCAGAACAAACAGGTGAAGCTGCATACTTCTGGCAATTATAATGTGAAGGATGTTATTTATAATGTATATGGCCGGGATATGGCGAAAGCACTTCTGGAAGTCTCCTACGAAAATGATTTTATGAAAATTGAGGGATACGCAGGCAAACCGGAAGTTTCCAGAGGAAACCGAAGCTTTGAAAATTACTATGTAAATGGCAGATTTGTGAAAAACAATATTATTACGAAGGCTATTGAAGACGCATATAAGGGCTTTGTCATGCAGCATAAATTTCCTTTTGTGTCATTGCAGATCCAGATGACAGGAAATGATCTGGATGTAAATGTTCATCCCCGGAAGCTGGAGGTGCGTTTTGCAAGAGGGGCGGAGGTGTATGATGCCATTTACGAGGCTGTTCACAATGCACTTCTTCACAGAGAACTGATACCGGTTGTTCCAGTTGGAAAAGAAGAACGAGAATCAAAGGTGGCAGCAGTAAGCCGCGGAGCAGTTCCAGAGCCATTTGAGAAAAGTCGCAGGACGGAGCTTCATTGTGAAGGTGCTGCTGAAAGTATTGGTCGAAGCAGCGCAGGGAATAATGAAAGCTGCTATTCACAGGCAGCTGAAAAAACAGCTCCAACTGGAAAAATAACTTCATCTGGAAGCCTTGGAAACAGTTCTGGCTGTCAGGCCAGCAGTGTGCTTCGTGAGCAGGCAATTTATCAGGCGAAGCCATTTAGCAAGGAAGAGGAAGCTCTTTTTGCAGGAACTTTAAAAGAGGCTGCGGAGGCAGATAAAAGAGCGGATGAAAAAGCAGAAGAAAAAGCGGATAAAAGTGCAGATGAAAAAGCGGCAGAAGATAACATATCGGTTGAGAGAATGAATGAAGCCGATAATCAGGCAGAGACTGCTGTATCCGTAAACTATGAGATACCAGATAAATCTGAGCCTGGACAGAGTGATCCAGGTACAGAATATCCATCCGTTGGGGGAAAGCAGCTTGAGCTTTTTCAGGAGAAACTTCTGGCACCAGAATCCCGAAACCGCCATAAGCTGATTGGCCAGTTGTTTGACACCTACTGGCTGGTGGAATTTGAAAACCAGTTTTACATTATCGACCAGCATGCAGCTCACGAAAAGGTAAATTATGAGCGCTTTGTAAAACGTTTTAAAGAACAGTCCATTGAATCGCAATATCTGAATCCTCCGCTTGTGGTGACCTTGAACATGGATGAACAGGCGAAATTAAAAGCCAACGAAGAATATTTCAGGAAATACGGTTTTGAGATTGAACCCTTTGGTGGAAGGGAATACTGTATCAGTGCAGTTCCGACAAATTTGTACGGATTCCATGAAGAAGAACTCTTTCTGGAAATGCTTGACAATCTGGGAGGAGAAGGGGCAAAGGATGCTTTTGACCTTTTCACAGCAAGACTTGCCACAATGGCATGCAAATCTGCTGTCAAAGGAAATCATCAGATGTCTGCTCTGGAGGCAGATAAGCTGATCGACGAGCTTCTTACTCTGGACAATCCATATAATTGTCCTCATGGCCGTCCCACTATCATTGCGATGACAAAGACAGAAATTGAAAAGAAATTTAAGCGAATTGTATAAACAGGAGAGATTATGAAAAAACCTCTTATTGTCCTTACCGGTCCCACTGCAGTTGGAAAAACCAGGCTGTCTATTTCTCTGGCAAAAGCCATTGGCGGCGAGATCATATCTGCAGATTCCATGCAGGTTTATAAATATATGGATATTGGCTCTGCGAAGATCATGCCAGAAGAAATGCAGGGAGTTCCCCATTATCTGGTGGATGAGCTGATGCCAGAGGAAGAATTTCACATTGTGCGTTTCCAACAGATGGCAAAGGATGCCATGGAAAAGATTTACACCAGGGGACATATTCCCATTCTGGTGGGGGGAACCGGCTTTTATATTCAGGCGGTGACCAGAGATATTGATTTTACCCAGGCTGAGCAGGACGATGGATACCGGGCCGGTCTTGAGGCGACTGTCCAGGAAAAAGGTGCTGCATATCTTCATCAGATGCTGGCAGAGGTGGATCCCAAAAGCGCCGAAGCGATCCACGAAAACAACACGAAGCGTGTAATTCGCGCACTGGAATTTTATCATCAGAACCATAGCCCTATTTCCGCACACAATGAGGAGCAGCAGGAACGGACCAGTCCCTATAATCTGGCATACTTTGTGCTGAATGCACCACGGGAGCTTTTATATAAACGCATTGATAAGCGGGTGGATGAAATGATGACCAGCGGTCTTGTGGCAGAAGTCCAGAAGCTGAAGGACATGGGCTGTCACAGAGGTATGGTTTCCATGCAGGGCCTTGGATATAAAGAAATCCTGGCCTATCTGGATGGAGAGATGCCGCTGGAAGAGGCTGTGCGGATCTTGAAGCGCGACACCCGGCACTTTGCCAAACGCCAGCTCACCTGGTTCCGCAGAGAGCCGGAAACAGTGTGGGTGAATAAAGATGAGTTCGGGTATAACGAGGATAAAATGCTGGAGTATATGCTGAGCGTTTGCCATGAAAGAGGAATAACTGGAGAATAGTTACTTCAATAATCAGATTTTTCCCAGGGGGGATCGCCCGCCTTGAAAATAACAAAAAATGGAGGAATACCGTCAGACAGACGGAAAGAATTATTATGAAAGAATTATACGAGCAGCTGGGAATTTCTTCCCAGGTTTACGATTTTTGCCATGAAATAGAAGAATCCTTAAAGGAGCGTTTTGAACAGTTTGACAAAACTGCAGAATATAACCAGATGAAAGTTCTTCTGGCTATGCAGAAAAACCGCGTCAGCGAGGAGTGCTTCGGCTCTTCTTCCGGTTACGGCTACAACGATTACGGTCGTGATACTCTGGAAAAGGTTTATGCGGATACATTCCACACAGAAGCATGTCTGGTGCGTCCGCAGATTGCGTGTGGAACACATGCCCTGGCCATTGCTCTTTTTGGAAACCTGCGTCCAGGCGATGAAATGCTGGCACCAGCCGGAAAGCCATATGATACTCTTGAAGAGGTGATCGGTATCCGTCCATCCAAGGGCTCCCTGGCAGAATACGGAGTAACTTATCGTCAGGTGGATCTTCTTGAGGATGGAACTTTCGATTATGAAAATATCCGCAAAGCAATCAATGAGAAGACAAAACTGGTTGAGATTCAGCGCTCCAAAGGCTATATGACACGCCCCTCTTTTTCAGTAAAGCAGATTGGTGAGTTGATTGCATTTGTAAAGAGCATTAAGCCTGATGTGATCTGTATGGTAGACAATTGCTACGGCGAATTTGTTGACACGATTGAGCCCAGTGATGTTGGTGCAGATATGGTGGTTGGTTCTTTGATCAAAAATCCGGGCGGCGGACTTGCTCCAATTGGCGGTTACATTGCGGGAACCAAAGAGTGCGTGGAAAATGCTTCTTACCGTATGACCTGTCCGGGACTTGGTGCTGAGGTGGGAGCTTCACTTGGCGTAAACCGTTCCTTCTATCAGGGATTTTTCCTTGCACCGATGGTGACAAAGGGTGCGTTAAAGGGCGCTGTTTTTGCAGCCAATATTTATGAAAAGCTTGGATTTGACGTGGTTCCAAATTCCACAGAGCCAAGGCAGGATATTATTCAGGCAGTGACTTTAAAAAGTCCGGAGCGTCTGATCGCATTCTGTAAGGGGATTCAGGCTGCTGCCCCGGTTGACAGTTATGTTGATCCGGAGCCATGGGATATGCCAGGTTATGACAGTCAGGTCATTATGGCGGCTGGCGCATTTGTACAGGGCTCTTCTATTGAGCTTTCCGCAGATGGACCTGTGAAAGAGCCATATGCCGTATATTTCCAGGGAGGACTTACCTGGGAGCATGCAAAACTAGGTGTTATGATGTCCTTGCAGAAACTTGTGGAGCAGGATTTGGTAAAATTACAGTGAAATCATGAAAAACATGAATTTTCGTGCAACGCCAGGCGTGTAACAGGGAGGCGCTGAACCGTTACCATAAGTTCTTTAAAACAGATGTAAAAAACGGGAGTTTATATGGAGAAAAAACGTGTTATCGTTACAGGCGGCGGGGCGTCCGGGCTGATGGCAGCCATTGCAGCTGCAGAAAACGGGGCCGCTGTAACCATATTGGAACAAAATGAAAAACCAGGCAAAAAGATCTGCGCTACAGGAAACGGCAAATGTAATTTTACCAATATCCAGGTGCCGTCTGATGCATATCGAAGCGAAAATCCAGGCTTTGAACAGGCAGTTCTGAATCAGTTTCCGGTAGAAGACACGGTGAAATTTTTTACCCGGCTTGGAATTTATCCTGTGAATAAAAACGGCGGCTATCTCTATCCGCATAGCGGACAGGCAGCAAGCGTTGCTGAGGTATTGTGTATGGAAGCACGGAATCTTGGGGTAAAGATCAAGACCAACCAAAAAGTACAACGTGTTTTTAAGGAACAGGATATCTGGAAGGTTCAGGTAGAAGGCTGGATATACGAGGGTGAAGCAGTTATTCTTTCCAATGGTTCCAAAGCTTCTGCAATTTCCGGTTCCGATGGCAGCGGTTATGAGCTTGCCGCAGCACTGGGACACAGGCTCATAGAGCCTCTCCCGGCTTTAACTGCCCTGAAATGCAGGAATACAGGCTTTTCCGGCTGGGCAGGTGTCCGCACAGAAGGCAGAATTACGCTGCTTGTGGATGGGAAAAAAGTCACAGAGGAAACAGGAGAACTACAGCTTACTGATTATGGCGTATCTGGAATTCCGGTGTTTCAGGTCAGCCGATACGGAATCCGTGCACTGAAACAGGGAAAAAATGTGACTCTGATTTTAAATTTTCTGCCAGAATTTTCCCGGGAACAGTTGAAAGCTTTTCTGAAAATACGAAAGGAAAACTGCCCCTATAAAGGAAAAAAAGACTTTTTGACCGGACTTTTCCCGGATAAGCTTGCAAAAGTGCTTTTGTCAGCAAATGATCTGGAAGAAGCAATTAGCAGCTATCCGCTTAAAGTGACTGGTTATCAGTCTTTTGAACAGGCACAGGTGTGCTCAGGCGGCGTTGATACTACGCAGGTTAACGCCCAAACCTTGGAATCCACACGAAATTCAGGCTTATATTTCGCAGGAGAACTATTGGACATTGATGGGAAATGTGGCGGTTACAATCTGCAGTGGGCCTGGTCCAGCGGTTATGTTGCAGGAGTGAATGCCAGCAAAATGTCAGAGCGTGTTTGAAAAAGGAGAATAACATGATTCGAATTACCCAGCTGAAACTTTCAATTAATCATACCCCGGAAGAGTTAAGCCAAAAGATCCGTAAGGAGCTTCGTCTGAAAAATGAAGGCTTCACTTACGAAATAGTGAAGCAGTCACTGGATTGCCGTCATAAAGAGGATAAAAAATTTGTTTATACGGTAGATGTGTCTTTGCAGGATAAAAACCAGGAAAGCAAGATCTTTCGAAGAGTTCATAATAATAATATTATGTTAACTCAGAAAAAAGAATATACATTTCCATCTCCTGGTGAAGAGAAACTGAAATATCCGCCGGTCATTGTAGGAAGCGGACCTGCCGGAATTTTTTGTGCCTGGTATCTGGCGAAGGCAGGTTACCGCCCCCTGGTTCTGGAACGGGGAGAGGAAGCGCATGTCCGTCAGAAGACTGTCGAGAATTTCTGGAAAAATGGCGTACTGGATCCGGATTCCAATGTGCAGTTTGGTGAAGGGGGTGCTGGTACTTTTTCCGACGGAAAACTAAATACTCTGGTAAAAGATCCTTCAGGAAGAAATCATGAAGTACTGAAGCGTTTCGTGCAGGCGGGTGCACCGTCGGAAATTATCTATCAACAGAAACCACATCTTGGTACAGACGTGCTGGTTGGCGTTGTGGAGACTCTTCGCCATGAAATTGAGGAAATGGGCGGGGAATTCCAGTTCCGTTCAAAAGTGACAGATCTTTTTTTTGAAAACAGTCAGTTAAAAGAAATTGAGATAAATGGGGAAAAAAGGATTCCGGCCCAGGTATGTGTGCTGGCAGTTGGACACAGCGCAAGAGATTCCTTTTCCATGTTTGAGAAAAAAGGAATCTATATGGAACCAAAATCTTTTGCAGTAGGTGTACGTATGGAACATCCACAGTCCATGATCAATCTGGCTCTTTATGGGGAAGAGGAAAACGAGAAACTTGGAGCTGCTGCTTATAAAGTTACCCACACATGTGAAAATGGCCGTGGTGTTTATTCCTTTTGTATGTGTCCGGGCGGTTATGTAGTAAACGCTTCTTCAGAACCGGAGATGCTTGCTGTAAATGGTATGAGCTATCAGGCCAGGGACAGCCGCAATGCAAACAGTGCGCTGATCGTATCGGTAACTCCGGCTGATTTTCCGGAAGAGGGGCCTCTGGGCGGCGTAGCATTTCAGCGCAATCTGGAGCGCGCAGCGTGGAAAGCTGGAAATGGTAAGGTTCCGGTACAGTTGTTTGAGGATTATCAGAAGCATAAGCCGAGTACAAGACTTAAAGATGTAGAACCTTGTATCAAGGGCGCCTGTGTTCCAGGTGATGTGCGCAGTATTTTTCCAAAAGAGATCGGTGATTCCATAGAAGAGGGTGTTCTTGCCTTTGGAAAAAAAATCAAAGGCTTTGACCGTCCTGATGCAGTGCTGTCCGGCGTGGAAAGCAGAACATCATCTCCGGTGCGTATTGTCCGTGATAAGGATTCCCTGGAAGCAAACTATGAGGGGATTTACCCCTGTGGGGAAGGCGCTGGATATGCAGGCGGGATTACTTCTGCTGCTATGGATGGCATAAAAGTAGCGGAAGCTGTTTCTAAAAAGTTCAGAAATTTGTCAATATGACTCTTAAAAACCTCAAAAATCCAGTATTTATGCGGGTTTGCAGACTTTTGCGCCTATCATAAAATATCGCAAAATATCGTATTTTGGTGTAAAAATGGTGTAGTAAATGGTGTAGTAAAAAGGGAAAATTGAATTGAACTTATGGGAGCATTAGTGGATAAATCTGCTAGTGCTCTTTTTATGTATATGTGCTCCTTTGGTAGTAAATAATATGGTTATAGTACAGATTATATGAAAGGCTGGCGAACACCATAGATAAATACTGCCCTAACTGTAAAGAAAAATTGAAGCGATATGATACCGTGAAACGAATTGTAAGAGGGAAGGATCATTCCAAAAAACTCGTAGCCATAGAACGTTATAAATGCCCGAAGTGCAAAACAATTCATAGAGATCTTCCAAAATATTTATATCCTTTTAAGCATTACGAGTCGGATATTATAGATGGAGTAGTGGAAGGACTTATTGGTCCAGATACTTTAGGCTATGAAGATTTTCCTTGCGAGGAAACAATGAAACGTTGGAAGAAGCAGGGCATTAAACCGAGGTTGTAATGGCAAATTTTTCCACTGACTTTGTTTTAACAATTTCGACCTTTTAACCTAGAATTAGTGTTGAAAGGAGGCGATGTTCTAATGGGAAATATTATAAGAGCAGAGGTATCAGAGAAGAATCCATACTGGATCGAGAAACATCGACATTACGAATTGAAACATTTCTGTCTGCAATACCCAATCTGGAAGAAGGCGTATTCTTCTCTGAATGGGATGTTAAGTAGACGTGAGGCATTGAACGCATTTGGGAAGGCGCGTCATGTATCAAACCCTACTGAGCGAATTGCTATGCTCAAGCATTATTATTCTATTCGTATGGAGATGATTGAGAAAGTAGCAAAAGAAACTGATCCGGAGCTGGCAGAGTACATATTAAAAGGCGTTACAGAAGGATGGAGCTATGATATTTTGAAAGCTAGAATGAATATCCCTTGCTGCAAAGACGTGTACTATACAGCCTACAGGAGGTTCTTCTGGCTGCTTAATAAAGCGCGAGAATAATTCGTGAAAATCGCATTTGCTATTGTGAGAAAAGATAAAGGAGGCATATACATATGCGACAAACAATTTCGGTACCAAAAGATACAAAATTTGTAGAGTTCCAGTTGGATCTCAATGGTGACGACAAGAACGATGTTATAATCGAGTTACAATTTATTGAACGCACTCATTTGGGACGTTGGGGATTTGTAGTGATTTTACCTAATGGAAAAATTACGGGTAAATTGAATGCAAAACCTAACGAGCCATGGACTATCGTAGAAATTGAGCTCGAAAGTAAAAAGATTGACATTGACGTTATTAGAGAACCCGAGGATGACTCCATGATGATTATTACACATTGGTAAAAGAAAAAAGGGGCTGCATATTACAGCTCCTTTATCTTTTTTTTTGCCTGGACTTATTTAACGAGCGCCGCTAAGTTATTTAATTGCATATCTATGTGTTGTTTGCGTTCTTTGACTGCAGCTTCGTAGGTGTAATCGCCGTACATCGTTTTTACCTGCTCTGGTGTCCACTCGTCTCCGAGATCTTCCATAGTTTCAATAAACATCTGAATTTCTGTTTCTGTCATTTTATCATATCCTTTCTTTTCTAGTTTAATCGTCAAATCTGCTACAAGCTGTCATACAGTCAGGATATGCTGGACAACCGCAAGCAACACATCCACCAGGAATTTCGTCGTCTGATGGTTCGCGAGAATCGCTTTCGTATTCATATTCCGAGCAGTCTACAGTGTAACCGCATTCCGGGCAGACAAATTTTAAAAGTCCACCTTCTTCTATCTGATCCATTTCCACTTCGCATTCTGGACAGATACCACCACCGTAATCATGAATTGCATTGATTTCTTCAGTTGTCATAACAAAACCCTCCTTTTTGTAGTACGGCTATTCTAGCATATATGAAAATTTTTTGCTAGTAAAATTATTCGCGATTTTATCTTTCTCTTTTATAGGGAATAGATAAAATTTTAAGGAGGATTTTTAAATGGATTCTGTAAATTTTAACGCAATGGTGGCAACAGCAAACGAAAAATACACAAAGCTTGTTGATTCCATGTATAAAGCTAAAACAGAGGATGATTTGAATAGAAATCTGAATATGATTCATAGCATATACAAGGATGAAATGGATTTGATCGCAAAGTTGCATGACATTACCGTGGAAAATAAATCAGAAGAACGGAAAGTTGAATTAAAGTTATTCGATTTCATGGTGAAGCGCTGAGGAAACTTGGCGTTTTACTTTTTTTCTAGGATAAAAACCGTACTGAGGCAACAATATTACGGTTTATATTTATACCATGTAAAAAAAAGGAGGGGGTGAATTAACTTGTTATAAGCGCAATAGATACCTTATTATTAAAATATTCACAATGGAGGAAAAGAAAATGAACTATCTTATTTTACTTATTGGAGTTGCTTTGGGAGTGGTATTAACGCTCTTATTTTTTTATCACAAATCGGGATACGGATATTTCACAGTAGTACCATATGATGATGAAGATACTGGATTTTACAACATAAATGTTCGTATACCAACTCAAGGCGACCTTTCTAAAAAGAAAAGAATTATCATATATAAAGAAGAACAGTCTTCGCAAAAATAACATGGCGTCTTATGAGAATATTACATAAAGGAGGATTTCAAAATGGAAATCGAACAGTTATTGCAGGATGAGATCAAGGATGAGCTCCAAGGGCTTAGTACACTTGAGCTTGGCTCAGACAAGTACAAAGTGACAACAGATGGAATCGTGAAACTGATGGACAAAGCAATCGAGATGGATAAGATCAACAGAGATCAAGACGAACGACAGGCGAATCGAAATGAAGATTTGGAACTGAAGTACAGACAGATTGAGGCTGAGATTAGAGATCGGAAGGTTAAAAATGTCATAACAGTAGTTATATCTGGCGTCGGAACTGTTGTAACCATCTGGGGGACACTCAAGACATTGAAGTTTGAAGAGGTCGGTACGGTCACCACAATGGCAGGTAGAAATTTCATTAATAATCTCTTCAAGAGAAAGTAATATTGGAACAAGGCGCTGAGGAAACTTGGCGTCTTTATTTTACTAATAAGGTATACAAACAATTCGCAGTGTGGTAAAATTGAAAATAGATTATTATTTCGAAAACGGAGGGTTTACTTATGATGAAGAAAACTATTATTGCTTCTATGGTTTTAGTAACAAGTCTGTTAGCAACACCGGTAATGGCGGAGAATAATTTCGGAGTCGATCTCGAGTCCATGAGTTTAGAGGATCTTATTTCTCTGAAAGACGCGGTGAATGAGCGAATCGCTGCAAAAGGTGGGGATAATGTAATAGGACAGGGAACATACGTTGTTGGCACAGATATCAAAGCTGCTAATTTCAAAATAACTCCGTTATCAACAATGTCCGATCCGGTTATAAATATTGCGGTTTACAAAGACTTAAATACACTTGAGAATGACACTGATGGTGAGGGGTATATGGATTTCATCAAACTTTGGAAACCAGACGAAGAAGAAACACCAGATTCGGCTATGCTTAATCTAAAAGAAAATCAGGTTGTTGTTATAAAATGCGGTATGGCAACTATTGAAGAGACTAAACCTTCCTGGGCTCCGGAGGAATAAGATGAAGCTGATTTCATTAAAATGTCCTGAATGCAGCTCTAATCTTCAAATTGAAGAGGGACGTGATAAATGTTTCTGTCAATATTGTGGAGCTGAAATCACTATAAACGATTATTCAAGTAGTCATATTTATCGAAAAGTTGACGAAGCGCGCATCAAAGAGGCTGAATACAAGAAAGAAGTCAGAGTTAAACAAGCCGAGATAGACAAAGAAGTCAGGTTAAAAGAACTCGAAGTAGAAGCGCGACGAACTAAATCTAACATCGTCAGAGTAGTTGTCAAATTAATTGCTTTTGCAATTCTTGTAATTGTTGCAGCGATATTCGATGTTGTTGGCAATACAAATCAGGATTTAAGAGGGCTTGCAAATACAGCAGCTCTTATATTAGTTATGGTACCTATAGTCCTAATCTTCTTGTTTTTAAGTGAAAAGAAATAACCCTATAAGGGCTTACGTAAATTCTACGTAGGCTCTTATTTTTTCGCAATTTTTACATTTACTATTATGATAGAATAAATCAAAATGGAGGTATTATTATGAGTTTACATCATGCAGCTTATAAAGACGTTTCGAGGGATGTATTTAACGCGGTGGCTGATAGGATACGCGCGGATAAGGAGTTGGATATTCCGATAACCATTTATTACAATGGAACAGCACTTTATGGTGACGTAACTATTGAAGGTAGAGGAGGTGCATCCAAGGAATTTAAGAAAGCACTTAGCATTTTTAACGAAGAATACTGTAAATAAAATTCTAAAAGTCAGAGTCCTAACCGGGGCTCTTTCTTTTTGCTTAGAAGGAGCGACAAATGAAATACCATTACACAAAGCCAACAGAATATTCATCAATGTATGGACAGCTCTACGAATGTAATCATCCAGCGTACAACCATTGTACTTTATATCTGATCGGGGATAAAGGGTTGGCAGTTATCCAACAAAGATACGACAAAAAATCAAAATGCACCTGGTGGTCTGAGATCGACCGGTGTTTGACGGATGTTTTATATTTGCATTCCAAATTTAAATTAGTCTTTGATAAATACGCCAGTGCACCTATGAATGGGCTATATCCAACCATGACTGTCCGACAACTAATGTGGAACCTCCGAATGAAACCCATGGTCCGGGAACGCTGGGAAACCTATTTTGATAAGACTGGATTTTAGCGAAAATTACATGGCATGTTATGAAAAAAAAAATATTTTAGGAGGGTATCTATGACCGATATTGATAAACAAATAGAATCTTTAGGATATGAGATTCGTGTATCTGATTTATCTTGTTGTTATATTGTATATGAAAATAAAAAACAGGACCAGGAGGTGATCATCGAATGGGAAGATGATGATATGCCTGTTGAATGTTGTAAAATATTTTCGCAAACAATAACACGAGTAAAAGATTGGTTAGGACATACGAATCAAATGCCTATGGCGCTAACTATTCAAGAGGTAGAGATATTTGTTGCTAAAATCAAAGAATTGAGAAAGGAGTCCTAACAAGGGCTCTTTCTTTTCGCCATTTTTACAGTTTCTATTATGACAAAATATTTCAAGGGAGGAATCAGAGATGATTACATTAGCAATTTTATTATTACTTGGATTGGCGTTAATCGTATTCACAATTATTAGCGTTGTCGTAGTTGGCAGCGTTGGGTTTGTGATATTTGGCGATGTCATCGTGGCAATATTGATAATTGCTTGGATTATCAGATGTGTAGCCAAGAAATAACTATGAGCGGAGCTGGCAACGGCTCTTGCTCTTTCGCGGAGATAACAATTCCTATTATGACTAAAATAATTCTAAGGAGGAACAAATTTTATGAAAGGTTATTATTCTAAAATCAGAGAATTGGAGAAGGAACTCAAAAGAAACCAAAAGATATATAGCAAGTTATGTCGTCAAAGAGAAAATCTTAACGATCGGAAGGGCGTTGTTATGTTAACCGAGTGTATGGACTTAGAGATACAATTAATATCGGTATCTATAACTATTAGCAGTATTTCTGAGCAATTAAGATATCTGCACGAAGAATATAAGAAATATAAAGAGGAAAATTCAAGGGAGTTCTATGACCCAATGGACAATGTAGATATAGTAATGCTTATTCATAAGGACGGAAGTATTCACGGAACTATTTTATAAGAAGATTAGAGTCTTGGAGAAATCTAAGGCTCTTTCTCTTTCGCGATATTTACACTTTCTTTAGTGAGAAAAAATCAAAGGAGGTATCAAAGATTGGCAGGATTAATCGCAATTCTGGCTGGACTTCTCATATACACAGTATTGAAGTATATTGAGAAATAAGTCGGAACAAAACGATCGAGGTCAGCGATGGCCTCTTTCTTTTGTTTTCGCGATATTTTCAACTACTTTAATGGGAAATAGGTAGCTTAACTAGGTCAAAGCGTCAGAGTAAAATCTGAAGAAAGCCGACTCAAACTCGGTGCTATTTCTTTTAATTTTGATCTAACTCGCGAAAATAACATAGTGTGTAATGGAAACAATAATAAATTTTATTCGAAAAGGAGAAAAGTTATGATGCGTGACAAAGTTGAGAAAATGATTGAGACTATGGATAAGGTTGTAGAAAAGACTCTGCATCTTTTTGCTCCGGATTCATTAAAGTATATGGATTCGGATAATTTAGAGATGCTGCAGCTTTGTTTACAGCTTATGGAAGAGTCGAAGGAAGTTGTTAAAACCGAGGCGGAACAGCTTGATCGTATCGAAAAGAAATTGGATAAATTGTTATCCGCAACAAATAAGATTGGGGCTTAAAAAGCCTCTTTCTTTTGTTTTCGCGATATTTTCAATTCCTTTAATGGAGAAACAGTTAGCTCAGTTGGGAGAGCATTCCACAAGCGAAGGGTCGTGGGTTCGAGCCCCACACTGTTTCTTTTAGCTTTTAACCACTTCATATGAAAAGGAGAAAAAGATTATGAGATTAGAAACTTTAGCTGTATCGAAACTTATGGAAAGAATGGTGAATAATGGTGCATCGCTGGAAGAATTGAAAAAGGTTGCCGATTACATGGTAACCGCAGCCGTATACGATGAAATGACGGTCAATCTTTATGATGTTGCTGAGAAAAACGGAATTAAAGAACTTGTAAAAAAGTACCCGCCTCGTTTTTCATGGCTTGGCTCCAGCGATACATCTGCAAAAGAACTGCTCAACTTAAACCATGGCGTACCAAAGCACGAATACGATTTTTCCAAAACTAAAGTAGGCGACAAGATTACAGTCGACTTGAAAGAATTGGGGAAATTCAAAGCTACTGCTCATGAAGTGACGGATAACAACGTTCTTTTCATCTTTGATAATTATATTGCAGAGCGTCCTATGAATAAAAAGCCTACAAATGAAGGTGGATATGAAAAATCCGATTTGAAGAAATGGATTGATAGCTATTTATATAATTCATTTCCATTAGAACTGAAAACCCGCATGTTAGAGTTAACCATTCCTACTGTTGGACAGGTTGTTGGATGGGAGAACGAATGGGATAAAGAGCATTTTGAAGCCAATGACGATGAACAGCTTCCTCTTATGAAACTGATAAAAAATAGAGTGGCATATTTTAATAATAAATGTAAATGGGGCTGGCTGCGAAATGCAACAAAGAAAGAATATTCTTCGGCTCACTTTGCCCTTGTGGCCACCGGCGGCGGTGCGAGTTGCGGCTACGCTTCGTACTATAATGGGGTTCGTCCGTATTTCCGATTAAAGAAATAACAGATTAGAAAGGAGACGCCTATGAAGCCAAAGTTATTTTTCAAGAGAAACTCATCCACCATACTGACTGTACTTGGATGCGCTGGTGTTGTGGCAACTGCAGTGTTATCTGCCAAAGCAGCACCAAAAGCAAAGCGGCTGCTAGCTAACGCTGAGTTGGAGAAAGGTGAGGAGCTTACTGTACTAGAGAAAACCGAGACAGTGGCTCTTACATATTTGCCTGCGATATTGACCGGTTCGGCGACTATATTCTGCATCTGCGGAGCACAAATTCTTAACCAGCACCAGCAAGCATCTATGGCGAGTGCATACGCCTTGCTAGATCAGTCTTACAAAGATTATCGTAGAAAGTTGAAAGAATTATATGGAGAGGAAGCGGATCAGAGGATAATTGAGGCTATTGCTGTAGAAAAGGCTGAAAAAGTGCACATTCAAGCGTCTTATTTATGCAGTGATTGTGACATATCTTCAGATAAATCGGTTGGAAGACCGGTATTATTCTACGAAGAATATTCGAAGCGATTCTTTAGAGCTACGGTGGAACAAGTACAAAATGCCGAATACCATTTAAACCGAAACTACGCATTGGGCGGAAGTGTTATTCTAAATGAATTATATTCTTTTCTTGGTTTATCCTCTACCGACTTTGGAGAGGTTCTTGGCTGGGCGCCAACTGATGAAGGAGAATATTGGATTGAATTTAATCATCGTAGGGCAAAACTCAAAGACGGCACTGAGTTTTATATCATCGAGATGCCATTTGAGCCGCGGGTAAACTATGATGACTATTATGAAAGCGAAGAGGAGTATTATGCCAACAATCCAAATTCGCCAAAATTACAGATGCTTTAATGAAAGAAAATCATAAGGAGGAAAAATCATGGATAAAACAGTCAAGACTATCTTGAAAATTGGAGGCATATTTGCTGCAACGCAGGTATATGAAGTTTTAGTAAAAGGTCATATGTTATATTTAGTTGAGCCTTTACTGGACAAAAATGTGAATTTTAAAAGCGGCGCGGATCTAATATGTGAACCGACAAAGAAATTAAGATATAAGTCTATAATGGCGGTTAAGGATTTTTTCAAGAAATATGATAAATAAAGTTTTGACACCTGGGAAACTGGGTGTCTTACTTTTCGCCAAAATTACAGGTGCTTTAATGGAAAGGAGGTATACATAAATGAAGAATAAACTGGATGTTACTAATCTGGTCAAAATTGCTGGCTGGATTGCCGTAGCCGTAGGAGGTCTTATGGCGAGTTGGGCTAGTGATAAGCAGCAACAGGAACAGACAGAAAAATCTGTCAAAGAGTATATTTCACAAAAAGAGGAGTCCTAACAAGGGCTTCTCAATTTTATTTTTAGGAGGATGCCATGAAGAAACCAAACGTAACAAAAATATTCAACACAGTAAAAAAAGCAGTCGGAAAGAAAAGCCCAGAGATTCTTATTGCTTTTGGTATTGCCGGAATGATTACAACTACTGTACTGGCAGTAAAAGCTACACCTAAGGCCATGGAAAAAATCAAAGAAGCTGAAAAGAATAAGAAAGAGGAATTCGATCGCGACCATGGATATTCTGAGTTAGATACCATGTTTAAACTAACCAAACCTGAAGTAGTCAAAGCAACCTGGAAATGTTATATTCCGGCGGCTATATCTGGTGCGGCATCTATCGCATGTATCGTTGGAGCTAATACTGTACATTCAAAACGTAATGCAGCTATAGCAACAGCCTATAAGTTATCTGAAAAAGCACTCACAGAATATAAGGAAGCTACCGTTGAAGAAGTAGGAAAAGAAAAAGCCAAGGCAATCAAAGATAGGGTGGCACAAAAACAGCTCGATAATAATCCTGTAAATGACAGTCAGGTTATCATCACTGGAAACGGTAAACAGCTTTGCTATGATGGTGTATCTGGACGATATTTTGAATCTAGTATACAGGAAATTGAGACCGCTGTGAATAAGATAAACCGTTCTTTAAATTACGACATGTATGTCTCATTAAGCGAATTTTATGACGAACTGGATCTCGAACATACTGATATAAGTGATGAGCTTGGGTGGAATTTAGATGATGGTTTGGTCGAGATTAGTTACGGCACTATGATAGCAAAAGATAACCGACCGTGCATCACCTTGGAATATCATGTCGCACCAAAATACGATTTCTCAAAATTAATGTAACTCGCGAAAAAAGCAATCACTTTAATGGGAAATGAAAACTTATTTTTAGGAGGAAAATTAAAATGGAAGAAAAGAAAGTTATCACAATGGAGAATCGAGAAAACGAGTGTGAAAACAACGATGAAGTTCTTGAGGAAGTCATTGAGAAGGAATCTTTGTTTAATAAGGCAAAAAGATTTGTGAAGAGTAACAAGAAGAAAATCCTGGCAACAGGAGCGCTTCTGGTTACTGGAGCTATTGGATTTGCTTTGGGGGCAAGGTCTAACGATGGTGACGAAGATGACATTATTGACAGCACTTGTGAAGAAACTGAAAGTGATGATTCTGATTCCACAGAAGAAACTGAAGAATGAGATTCTATAAAAAAGGGGAGCACCTATAACACGGTGTTTCTCTTTTTTCTTTTACAGGAGGATGTATGCCACGATATTTATACGATGGTCCTGTTCTTGAGTTTGAACGACTTCTGACAGACAGGTGGAGGGCTGAAACATTCGCGCCTACGAAGCGTAAAGCTATCAGTAACCTCCAATACCAGTTCAAGAAAAATAATAATAGATTACCAAACTCAAAGATTACTCTACCTGGTAATCTTCTTATGGTTAGTTAAGGAGGATATAAATGGATATTAAAGCTACACCAAACTCTCACCGATATAAGGCAGAGCAGGCTAAAGCTTCTGAGAAGAAAGTCCAGAAAATTGTTAGCGGAAATGTGAAAACAAGAAAAAAATCTGAAATGAGTAAATTCAAAGACACTATATTCGCTGAAGATGTGAATAGCGTGAAATCGTATCTATTCGTTGATGTAATCGTCCCTACCATCAAAAAAGCCATATTTGAAACTGTGATAAATGGTGCTGAAATGATGCTTTATGGAGAGGTACGTGGAAAGAAACGGTCTTCTTATGACCAGGTATCATACAGAGATTATTCAAAGAGCGACCGACCATATTCGAGTAAATCATCTACGTCATTCGATCTGGATGAAATCAGTTTTGATAATCGCGGTGATGCGGAAGCTGTCCTGGATGGAATGACAGATATTCTTAATGAATACGATTCCGTATCGGTTGGGGATTTATACGACATGATTGGAAAAACGGCTCCATTCACCGCTTATAGATGGGGATGGACAAGCATTAGAACTGCTGAAACAATCAGAGGCAGAGGAGGAGAATATTTCCTTAAACTGCCTAAAGCAAAACCACTTTGATTAATATTTTAGAAAAGGAGAATTAACAAAATGAAAAAATTTAACATGACAAATGTAACCAGAGCAATCAATAAAGCAGGTTTCAAATTGAAAAAACACAGTCCGGAAATCCTGGTTGTAGCAGGTGTAGTTGGAGCTGTAGCGAGTGCAATCATGGCTTGTAAAGCTACTATGAAGCTTAGCGACACTCTGAATGACACAAAAGAAAGAGTAGAGGATTTCCACGCAGATGAAACAAACTACACAGAGGAAGAAGGAAAAAAAACTCTGACCTTAATTTACAGTAAGGCAGCTCTTGACATTGCTAAGCTGTATGGTCCATCTGTGGTGCTTGGAGGGCTATCTATCACAGCTATTCTTACATCAAATAACATCCTTAGAAAGAGAAACATCGCTCTCGCAGCGGCATATACGGCAGTTGACAAAAGCTTTAAAGAATATCGTGGACGTGTAATCGAGAGATTCGGTAAGGAGCTTGATCGTGAACTCAAATATAATATCAAAGCTAAAGAAGTAGAGGAAACTGTCGTAAGCGAAGACGGTACTGAGGTTGTAGAAAAGAAAACAATCGAACTTGCTGACCCAAATACGTATTCTCCGTATGCGAAATTTTATGATGATGGATGTTCCGGTTGGACTAAGGACCCAGAAGCTAATCTCATGTTTCTTCGTATGCAGCAGGATGCAGCTACAAAGCGCCTGAAACAGCAGGGTTGGTTGTTACTGAATGACGTGTACGATATGCTTGGAATTCCTCGCACAAAAGACGGAATGGTCATTGGTTGGGTGTACGATGAAAAACATCCAGTTGGCGATAATTTCGTTGATTTTGGTATTTACGATACCAATAGAGCTTCGAACAGAGATTTTGTAAACGGTTACGAACGTACTATTCTTCTTGATTTCAATGTAGACGGCAATATCTACGATCTCATGTGAACGTTTGGAATGGGTACAGGAGACCCGTTGCGAGATATGATGGATTGTATATTAGGAGAAGGAGAATAGTCATGACCGGACGTGAATTGATTGTTTATATTTTGGAAAACAATCTCGAAAATGAGGATATTTTAAATCCAAACGAAAAATTAAACACCCATATTTTCATTCGAGAAGACGTGGCAGCTGCTGAATGCAATGTAGGTATAGCATCTATTAAAGCGTGGTGTAAACAGAAGTATCTTGACTATGTTACTTATTGCGGCTGTATTTATATTTTAAAGAATAAAAAATACGAGGAGGTTAAACGATGGGAAGAAATTTAAAGATTAACCGTGATTTCGTATTATTTGCTGTTGGGGCTATCATTGGCTCCGCAGCAACTTGGTTATATTTGAAGGATGAGTATGACAGACGGCTTAAAGAGGATGTTGATTCAGTGAAAGAATCTTTTGGTAGACTCTACAAGAAAGAAGAAAAGCCAGAAGAAGAGAAGCCTTATACCCCGACAAAAGACGACCTTGCAACTTTGACAAAGACAATCCAGACAAATGGGTATAGAGATTATTCAAATAGTGAAGAGGAGGAAAAAGAGAGTATGAATGAGCCTTATGTCATTTCACCGGACGATTTTAACGAGCTTGGCTATAACACAAAAACTCTTACATATTGGGAAGACGGAATAGTAACTGACAATGAGGACAACATCGTGGAAGATTATGAGGAGCATATCGGAGATGATGCACTTGGTCATTTTGGAGAATACGAGGATGACTCCGTATTTGTAAGAAATGATGAAGAGCAGACCGACTATGAGATTCTGCTCGATGGGCGAAATTATCACGATGTTTACGGAGACACTGACGATTAATCCGGAGGCATGATGGATAAAGAAAAAACAGTAAATAATTATTTTGAATTTCTCGCAGGTGTCGTGTCTGATGACCGTTTCGGAAAGAACGTGACGTATCGAAGACTGCTTATGCACCTTCATACAATAGAGTTCCGGTGGACCATTAAAGACGATTCAAACCGAGCTAATGACGGCATAAGCATGAGATGGAGATTTGCGCAGGAGACTGGGAGAGAGAGATACTACGAAGAAATAAGCGAATGTCTTGCTGGTCCGTGTACAGTGCTCGAAATGTTGGTTGCTCTTGCTGTCAAGTGTGAGGAAAATATCATGGATGACCCAAATTATGGTAATCGTACAGGGCAGTGGTTCTGGAAAATGATCACTAATCTTGGTCTTTCCACGATGTATAACAATAAGTTTGATAAGAAAATTGTTAATATTGTTATAGAAAAATTCCTTGATCGCGAATATGAACCAAATGGACAGGGCGGTTTATTCGTAATCCGCAACTGTCGAAAAGACCTGCGTGAGGTACCAATTTGGCAACAGCTGTGTTGGTATCTGGACAATTTTTCTTGATATTTAGGAAAGGAGAAACACTAATGTAATGCTTGATTTTGTAAGGATTTCCACGCGTTCTAAAAAGCAGGGTGTTGTTGAAATCTATCCAAACTTTGTAATGAAAAAATCATCTGATCTCATGATTCGGGGTGGAGATTTCTATGCCGTCTGGGTCGAAGAAAATGGTCTATGGTCAACCGATGAGCAGGACGTCATTGATATGATTGACAGAGAGCTTAAAAATTTCACAATAAAATACAAAGAAAATTCCGGAAACGAATCGGTACATACTTTGTATATGTGGGATGCTACTTCTGGAATGATCGACGATTGGCATAAATACTGTCAAAAACAGCTTAGAGACAATTATCATCCACTTGATGAGGAATTGATATTTTCCAATATGGAGACTAAAAAAACTGATTATGCCAGTAAAAAGCTTCCATATCCATTGGAACAGGGAAATATATCTGCTTACAACAAATTAATCTCTACTTTATACTCTGAAGAAGAGAGAAGAAAAATTGAGTGGGCCATCGGATCTATAGTTGCAGGTGATTCAAAATATATTCAGAAATTTATGGTACTTTACGGTGCCGCAGGAACAGGTAAATCTACAATCTTAAATATCATACAAGCTTTGTTTGAGGGTTATTATTCGGTATTTGATGCTAAGGCGTTGGGATCGAGTAATAACTCTTTTGCGTTAGAGGCATTCAAAACCAATCCACTGGTCGCTATTCAGCATGACGGCGACCTATCAAGAATTGAAGACAACACCCGATTAAACAGTCTTGTTTCTCACGAGCTCATGACAGTTAATGAGAAATTCAAATCTGCATATTCTAACCGGTTTAATGCTTTTCTATTTATGGGAACTAATAAGCCGGTAAAGATTACAGATGGAAAGTCTGGTCTGATCCGAAGACTTATTGACGTATCGCCATCTGGTAACAAGCTCAATCCTAGAGAATATAAGGAAGCGATGGATCAGGTGGCATTCGAACTTGGAGGAATAGCATACCATTGCAAGAAAGTATATTTGGAGAATCCAGGCGCATTTGACAACTATACGCCAATAGCAATGTTGGGGGCATCTAACGACTTCTATAACTTTGTGGTGGATTCTTTTCGCGTGTTCAAAAAGGACGATAGAACAACTCTTAAAGCTGCGTGGGAGATGTATAAGGTTTATTGCGAGGATGCAAGAGTTCCGTATCCATTTTCTCAAAGAACATTTAAAGAGGAGTTGAAGAACTATTTTCGGGAGTTCACAGAGACCTTTAATGATGGCGCCGGTTCAAGGAACGTGTATAGCGGTTTTCGCAGCGATATTTTTGAGAAAAAAGTAAAAGAGGTAAGAGATGACGATAAAAGTAGAAGAGCTTCGTGGATCAAATTTGAAACACCTGAAGTTGGAAAAATTGGACCCTTCGAGGATATCTGTGGAGAATATCCCGCTCAGTATGCCAACTCGGACGAAACCCCAAGAAAGGGATGGACGAAAGTCAAGACCAAACTCAAAGATCTGGATGTTTCTAAGCTTCATTATGTCAAAGTTCCAGAATGGTTGATCGTAATCGACTTCGATCTCAAAGACGAGGATGGAAACAAATCTCTTGAGAAGAATTTGGAAGCCGCCAGCAAATGGCCTGCTACGTATGCTGAGGTAAGTAAGGGTGGTGCTGGATTACATCTTCATTATATTTACAAAGGGGATGTATCTAAGCTTTCCAGAATATACGACAAAGACATTGAGATCAAAGTGTTTACTGGCAACAGCTCACTCAGAAGAAAACTTACTTTATGTAATTCTTTGTTGATAGCAACAATCAGTTCAGGTTTACCAATGAAGGAGGAAAAAATGATAAGTACAGATATTATTCAGTCTGAAAAGGGACTGAGAACAACTATAAAGAAGTGCTTAGCAAAAGAAGTTCATCCCCAGGGGACTAAACCGAACGTGGACTTCATTTATAAAGTACTTGAAGATGCTTACAACAGCGGCATGAGCTATGATGTATCCGATATGAAGAACGCTGTGTACGCTTTCGCAGCCCAAAGTTCAAATCAGTCTGACCTTTGTATCAAGCTTGTGTCTAAAATGAAATTCAAGTCTGAAGAAGCTGCTCCCAATACCACAGGCGATGTAGAAAAGCCTATTATATTTTTTGATTGTGAGGTATTTCCTAATCTATTTCTTGTAAATTGGAAATTTCAAGGAAAAGATAAACCTATTGTCAGACTTATCAATCCAAGACCAACAGATATCGCAGAGCTTATAAAATACAGGCTGATTGGATTTAACTGCAGACAGTACGATAATCACATGCTTTATGCTTGCATGCTCGGTTATGACAATCAGCAGATATATGAACTTTCCCAGCATATCATCAACACAAAAAAAGGCGAAAAAAAAAAGTACACATTCGGCGAGGCATACAATCTTTCTTATACGGATGTCTACGACTTCGCCTCAGCTGGTAATAAAAAGAGTCTGAAAAAACTTGAGATTGAGATGAGTAATGTTGCAAACGATCCAAAATCTAAGATGGACGATGATCTAAGAGAGATGCTGAAAGGCATTAAACATCATGAGCTTGGACTTCCGTGGGATCAGCCAGTTCCAGAATCAAGATGGCAAGAGGTTGCTGAGTATTGCGATGACGATGTTATTGCTACTGAGGCGGGCTTTTATTATTTGAAATCAGATTGGACAGCAAGACAGATTCTGGCAGATCTCGCAGGGATGAGTGTGAATGACACCACAAATACGCTCACAACAAAATTTATATTTGGAAATAATAAGAACCCTCAGAATGAGTTCCATTATCGGAATCTTGCAGAACCAGTACTCGACTTGGATGAGGATACATATCAATTCCTTGCTGAAGCGTGTCCTGAAATGATGAGTCAAACCCATGGGGAGGCGGGGTCATTACTTCCGTATTTTCCGGGATATAGATACGAAAACGGAGTCTCAATCTATCGAGGAGAAGAAGTCGGAGAAGGTGGGTATGTATATGCAGAGCCTGGTACGTATGGAAACGTCGCGTTGCTGGACATTGCTTCTATGCATCCTCACAGTACGATTGCTGAAGTCTTATTTGGAGTGAGATATACCAAGGCGTTCCGTGACATCGTTGAGGGTCGTGTGAGTATAAAACATAAAGCCTGGGACGAAGTCAATCATATGCTTGACGGGAAGTTGACGCCTTATATTCAGAAGGTAATTGATGGTGAAATGACAGCTAAGGATTTGGCTAATGCACTAAAGACAGCAATTAACTCTGTATACGGCCTGACTTCAGCCAAATTCGACAATGCGTTCCGTGACATTCGTAATAAGGACAACATTGTGGCTAAACGAGGCGCACTGTTCATGGTAGATCTGAAGAATGAGGTTCAGAAACGAGGTTTTACTGTTGCACATATTAAGACAGACTCAATCAAGATTCCAGATGCCACGCCAGAGATTATCAAATTTGTTATGGACTTTGGTAAGAGATATGGATATACATTCGAACACGAGGCGACCTACGACCGCATGTGCCTTGTGAATAACGCGGTTTATATTGCCAAGTACAAAAAGCCAGAAGAATGCGAGCAGTTATATGGATATATTCCAGGAGACAATGCGGATCACATTAAAGACCCATGGACAGCTACAGGTAAGCAGTTTGCGGTACCGTATGTATTTAAGACATTATTTAGCAAAGAACCTGTCGACATTCGGGATATGTGCGAAACATTCTCTGTAAAATCAGCTTTATATTTGGATATGAATGAGAAACTTCCAGATGTATCCGGATATGAGAAGCGTTTGGAGAAGATTGAGAACGATTATAAGAAAGGTAAATTGTCTGATACACTATTCGAACCCGAAGCTACAGAGCTTGCTGAAAAAATAGCAGAAGGTCATGATTATCACTTTGTAGGAAAGGTTGGAGAGTTCTGTCCGGTTAAAACTGGTAAAGGTGGCGGTGTTCTTGTAAGAGAACAAGAAGGTAAATACTACGCAGCAACTGGAACCACTGGGTACCGTTGGTTGGAGTCCGATATCATGTTTAACGGCGGAAATGACGAGTTTATCGACCGTTCATTCTATGATAAACTTGTGGATGATGCGGTAGAAGCCATATCCAAGTACGGTGACTTTGAATGGTTCGTATCTGATGACCCCTATACCTCACCACCGAGACTTGAGGATTTTATGAACATTCCAGAAGATGCGCCAGAGGAAATTCCGTTCGCGTAAAATGCAGTCTCTATTACGAGAAAGGAGTGATATTTTTATGAAACGAATAGAAAGGGTATATGACAAAGATGTTCTATATTGGACAAACAGTCGGGAAGCAAATGTAATGTTTATTCAAATCGTAGAAAACAATCTAAAAAGTAGATTGGAACATAGCTCATGGGTGTCATTGAACGATGCTTTTGATGGGTTGGGTTTTCCAAGAACTATTGAAGGACAGATGTTTGTATGGAAGAAAAAGAACATATCATTTACACTAATTCCAATTAACGAACATGATATCAAAATTATATTCGAGGGTTTGATACCACTGTTTTAAAAGAAGTGGAGCTTTGGCTAGAAATAGCTGAGGCTCTTTTTTTCGTTTATCCAATATTCGCGCAAAATACAGTCTCTGTTATGAGAAAAATATTTCAAGGAGGAAATTTATATGAGAAAAACAGAAATGGTAGCTAACGCTATACTTTGGGTAGGTGGCGTATTGGGAGGCTATGGTGCTTTAAACACGATTAACAATATCGAAGATACAGACACTACAGCCACGGCAATAAGAAAAACGGCGCGGGCAGGGGTTGGTATTACTGTGTATGTTGTGACAATGAATTATTTCCTAAGAAAATAACTCACAGAAAGGCTTTGGCTAGAAATAGCTGAGGCTCTTTCTTTTATATTTATTCAGGAGGAAGGAATACTTGCTTGGATTACTATACAAGTTAGGTTTTAGAAGACTTATTGATTATCGCATCGTTGGCGATTACTTGGACACAGATGACGGTATTCATTATCAAAAGAAATATATCAGAAAATATTATATCAAAAGGAGATAGAAACAATGGAATTAAGATTTTTAAACAATGGTAACATTCAAGTAGATGGTGCAAGAATCATCTTTAGAAACTTTGCAGGCGCTCCGTCTCAGTATAACAGAGAGGGTGATAGAAATTTCGCTATGGTTATTCCAGACGAGGAGACTGCTGAGAGATTGACCGCCGAAGGGTGGAATGTAAAAGTCAATCCGCCAAGAGACGAGGAAGAAGGTCCATTCATGTATCTTCCGATTAAAGTAAAATTCAATGCTCGTGGTCCGAAAGTTTATCTTCTCACAGGGGAGGCTCATAATCTTATCGACGAGGAGATGATTGCTATGCTCGACGAGATTGATATTCAGAGTGTGAACATGGATATTCGTCCATATGATTGGGAGTTTGGCGGAAAGAACGGTCGTGCGGCATATTTATCAGCTATGGAGGTAACTCAGAATATTGATCGTTTTGCCGCGAGATATGCTGAGGAAGAAAGTCCCGAAGAGTAATACGCGATAAAAACAAGTTCTCTAATGGAAAACAATTATATACATAAGGAGAATTTAAAAATGGGAAATCACAAAATGATAATTTATGAGCCAAAAGGAATTTTTAAAACAGCATTAAAGGTTGGAATAGGAATCAAACTTGGTTTAGAATTGGGGGATTTTATATACTATATCGCACTGAAAACTATAAGTAAATCGGCGGATATATATTTTATCAAACAGGCTAAAAAAGGTTTAAAAGGAGCTAAGGAATGCTGTAAAAAATATGGTCTCGATTACGAAGATGATAACTCAGAAGATTCTTAACTGTAGAATTGTTTACTGTAAAAAGGGCTTTGGCTAGAAATAGCTAAGGCTCTTTTTATATTTGGAGGAAACAATCAATGAAGAAATTCAAGTTGACAGCAAGGAGGATTTTGCATGACTTGTAAATGCGCAGTAAGAACGGACGAATACCATGGTTGGAAATGCAGTATTACAGAAGGTTCTTGTATATTTCTTGTCCCAGATTCGAAATTATGTGCTGAATTGTACGGAGAGGGACCAGATGTGGTGGAAGAAACAGAGGAAGAGTCCTTATTATAGGGCTCTTTTAATTTCTATGAAAGGAAAATCATGAACATAAGAAAATATGAAACGAGGCTCGATGGAAATGGATTCGTCATGCTGAATCTGGTGTTTTCGAAGTATATCCCCGAAATAGAAAATAACTTTACCAATAGTGAAAAAGTATATCAATTATGCCGTACTATGGAATGGGATACATATTCTGAAGAACATGTATTTTTATTGAGTTTTAACATGAAATTTAGATTAAAAGCCTTTTTTGAAATTGGTATTGGGAACAACGATACATGTCTCGTAGACCGACGTGGTATAGCACAAAAAATTTTGCTGTCCAATGCCGCTAAAATGATAATGGTTCATAATCATCCATCTGGCGATCCTACGCCAAGTAAAGAAGACCTAAATGTGAGTAATGAATTAAAGAAACTTGGCGAATTGTTAGGTATTCCTTTTGTTGACTCTATCATTCTTGGCGATTGGGTATACAAAAGTTTTGCGGAGGAAGGAATTTTATAATGCAGACTATATTTTTAAAAGAGGAAGAATGCTACTGTCAACTGGATAAGTTCTATGCAAACGTAGCGAAACATCTCGGTTATGATGTACCGTATGGTGATGAAAAACACACCTTTGACTGCCGAAAAATTTGCATAACGCCTTCTGCTTATCAAAAAATCAAAGAATTTTATAAGCAAAGGTTTAATGATTCAGAATTGACCGTTGCTATGTTGTTTCTTGCATGTGGTCCTAAGATGACTGTTAATGAATTCCCTGATAAAAAATATATTGCGGAAGTTGAAGATGGATTTATATTGGAGGAAATAGAAGATGAAAATTAAAATTCGTGGAAATAAAAACGCAGATGAAACAACCGATATCACATTCATTATAAAATCTACATTACAGTGCTATCGTGCGACTATGGCAAGACCGAACATGTTTACCAAGAATCCATCAGAGCCGCCAGAACAAATGGCGATTGTTTTTCGAGATACTGCTGAGATTGATCGAATGATTGACTTACTTCAGAACGTAAAGAAAATGGCAATTGGACAAATTGATGGGTATGAACTGAAGAAGGGAAGTCAAGATGATTAAATGGGGCAAAGTAAAAGAACCAAGTGCTGTTTTGTCATGGAGAGAAGATGTTACAGCGGCCAAGGAACTTTTATATCCAAAAGAAGTTATAAGGCGGCTGGAGGATGAACCAGATCCGAATAAACGTCAGAGGATTCTTCATGATGCCAGACACCGAATGTAGGAGGAATAAAATGAGACCAACCATGAACGATAGTAATAATTGTGATAATTGTAGATTTCGCGAGAATAGGAGTAATATCAGTTCGCCATGTGATAAATGTTCGACTAGCTTATGTGTCGATCCTTTTACTCATAAAAAGTCATTCAGCACACCAAGCGAATGGATGCCTTTAACAAAGGCTCAGCTATTAGAGAGAAATTTAGAAGAAGAACTTCGGGCTGAGAACACATTATTGACAGGCAGTCTTAAAAATGGTTACAGATACAATATATCAGGAAAGGAATATAACAAAATGTATAAAGAAAAAACGCCTAGACAAAAAGCACTCATGTTTGTTAAAAAAGTAATATTCAATCCGCCCTATACAATCGTTTTCTGGGACGATGAAATTAAGACAATCGTAAAGTGTGGAGAAAATGAACAGTATGACCCTGAGAAGGGTCTTGCAATGGCGATGGCCAAACGATTATTTGGAAACCATGGATATTACTATGATGTATTCAAGAAATGGTTACCGAAAGATAAACCTTTAGCACTGGAAAAGAAACTTGTTCTTGGTATTGACCTATCGCCAGAAACAAGACCGCGTACATATTCTGTGAAAGAATTTGCCATGAAGCTGGGAGTGTCTGAAGACACAGTTCGCAGAAACATTAAGAACGGTAAGTTCCCTGGAGCTAAGAAAGAAAATGGCAAATGGGCTATTCCAACACCTGTATTTTGTAGAGGTAATGTCTTAGATGGACGAAACATGGATGGATGTTTATGATTTTCCTAGGTATCAAGTTAGCGATCAAGGAAAAGTAAGAAATAAGAGGACACACAAAATAAAATCCGCACACTATGACAATGATGGATATTTGAAAGTAACCTTGATGAATATCATAAATGGGAATAAAAAAACGAGTAGAAAAACTGTGCACAGGTTAGTTGCCGAATCATTTTTAGGTGGACCGCATCCGGATCTCCAAGTAAATCATAAAAACGGAGTAAAAGACGATAATCGAGTGGTGAATCTTGAATGGTGTACCGGTAGTGAAAACGTTAAGCACGCATATGCTACTGGCATTCGAAAACCATCCGGAGGGCGAGGTACGATACGTCCAGTAAGAGTGACTGAGTTGAATACGGTGTATCCCAATTTACACGAATGTGCAAAAGCAATAGGTTCTAATTCCGGTAATTTATCCCATTATTTGCATGAGAACAAAGATACTATAAAAGGTTACCATGTTGAATATGTGGACAAACTGGTAGAAAAACCAAAACAATTTCTATACGATTGTCAGATGGACGCCGTTAACAAATTACGGAATGGCTCAGTGCTTTGTGGAGGAGTTGGCTCTGGTAAAAGTAGGACCGGGTTATATTATTATTTCAAAGAAAACGGCGGTAGTTTTGTAAATCAGGAATATATTCCGATGAAGAACCCGCAGGATCTATATATTATTACCACCGCTATGAAGAGGGATACATATGAGTGGGATTCTGAAATAGCGAATTACAGGCTGTCCACCGATTCAAAGAAGAACGAACTTTATAACAATAAGATCGTTATAGATTCTTGGAATAATATTAAAAAGTATTCGGATGTTACGGGTGCATTCTTTTTATTTGATGAACAACGCGTATGTGGTTCTGGAGCATGGGTCAAGTCATTCTTAAAAGTTGCTAAAAACAATAACTGGATTCTTCTATCAGCAACGCCTGGGGATTCCTTCGAAGATTACATCCCGTTATTCATCGCCAACGGTTTTTATAAAAATAAAACTGAATTCGCCAGAGAACATATCGTATATTCCAGATTTACCAAATATCCCCAGATAGATCGGTATTTGAATACCGGAAGGCTTATTCGGTTACGAGATAAGATCCTTGTAGATATCGACTTCGAACGGTCCACAGTTTCCCATCATTCGGACGTATATTGCAAGTATGATATTCCGAAATACAAGGATGTGACTCGAAATAGATGGGACCCATTCAAGAATGAGCCGATTAGCCAGGCATCTCAACTCTGTTATATTTTGAGAAGAATCGTGAATACGGACGAATCCCGTGTGATAGCTCTGATGGAGATTTTAGAGAAAACTCCCAGGGCTATTATATTTTACAATTTTGACTATGAAAGAGAAATGCTTCTGCATCTCCTAAGCGATGACGAATATGTCGGCTACGAAATCGCTGAGTGGTCTGGACATGCTCATCAACCAGTACCAAATAGTGAGAGATGGATTTATCTTTGTCAATACACTGCGGGAAATTCCGGTTGGAATTGTATTAAAACAGACACGATTATATTCTTCTCACAAAACTACAGCTACAAAGTAATGGAACAGGCTTGCGGCAGAATCGACAGACTGAATACACCGTTTAAGGATTTATATTACTACCATCTGAAGAGTAGAAGCGGCATTGACCTGGCGATTAGCAAAGCACTTGATAAGAAAAAGAAGTTCAATGAAAGGAAATTTACCAAATGGAATTAAGTAAAGATGATTTTGAATTTTTCGAGACGGCTATGACAGATCAAGAAGCAGCTAATATTCTACGGAATATGATAAAAAATACACCAGCACCAAGGGCGGATATGAAATCTATGATTAGATTCACATTTAGTCTGGCTTTGCATAAGGCAATTAAAGCATTGGAGGAGAAGAATGGAAATGGTCATTAAAATGCACAAAATTAAAAACGGAGCAAAAATCAGTATTGGAAGCGATTTTAAATCACTTAATTTTACAGTAGAACATCATTTCAACTGGTTTCAGAAACTGATGATAAAATGGTGTTTTGGTTTTAAGGTAGAAGATTATGATGAAGAGTAATCGCGTAGAAAACAGTTCCTCTTATGAGAAAAATGTGAGGAGGAACAGATGCATGTTAGATTACGAATGCTTGTTTAGTAACCATTTATACGAAAAACTCAAAGGAGTCATTAAAGGCGGTATATTTGTAAAGATTAACGAAAATGACAGTCTGGTTGTTGAAATCAAAAGAAAGGATGGAAATAACTTTGGCGTATCATTTACGGATTTTTCAAATCGGGTCCTTAATGGCTTCACAACAGAGTATGCGGCGTATGAGGTGACTAAAAGGTATCAGAAATTTGTAATGCGACAGTTCTTTAAGTAATTTTAACAGCGGAAGGGATTCGAGAAAATCGGGTCTCTTCTTTTTGTTTTGGAAAGGATGATTTTATGCAATACGATTATAAAGAGGTAGATTTTGCTAAATACTGCAAAACTTGCGAGAACTACGACAAAGAGGATATTGACGACCCATGCAATGAATGCCTGGCAGAGCCGAAGAATTTATATTCCCATAAGCCAGTAGAGTATGTAGAAGATCCTAAGAGAGTAAAAATGCTAAAGAAAATAAAAATGCTAAAGAAAATGGAGGGTAACAATTGAGCACACTGATATTTGTTATTAAAGTTGGAATTCTTGGCGTGTTAGCAACTGTTGGCTGCATGTTTATGGGAATGGGAATCGCTTATTTTTTTGATAACTTAGAGAAGAAGGGGAGGAATTACAAATGAAAGTGAAAATGACTTATTATGTTTTATATATGACTGAGAACGGCATCGGTAACAGAGTCGTTCAAGTTGATGGATGTATTCAGGCTGCTGGACAGCTCCAGGCTATTTGTAATCAGATTATGAATCAAGATAAAGTAAACGGTGTTCAGATTTTAACATGGAGACATCTACCGGCGCACGACGAAATTATTAATGATGAGGAAATAGAGTGATGACATACGGCGAGTTTCTTTTACAAATATTAGACAGTTCCACGGATGTAGTCACAGCTGCTTATAATACCGGTTTCGAAGCTGGCAAGAAATATGTTATGGAGCAGTTACAGAAATTTCTGGAGGAGAATGAAAAATGAATACAATTGTTTATATTGCATTATCCATCTTATTTTTTGGATGTACGTTTGCTTGCGGATATTGTTGTGCGATGACAAAAGTATGTAAGAATATGAAAGAGATTTTAGAGTCTGTGAACCCCAAAGCAAACGACGCTTTTATCAAGGGCGTGCTGTTTGTTAGCAGAGGATTTTATAATCATATGAGATAAGGAGAGCAAAGATGTTGATCATCAAAATTATCGTATTATTATGGGTTATAACTGGCACGCTTTTAGGTGTTGGATTTTGTTATTCGGATAAATCAGATGGATACTTCGACGGTCTTGACAACTTTACTCTTATCGTAACGGTGCTAAGTATGATATTAATTGGACCTCCGCTATTTATATACAGTGTAATCAAACATCATAAAAGAAGAGGATAAAACAATGCAGAAAGAAAAATTTATATCCGGAATGAACGGGCATATTGTGTTGTCACCTATGGAACGAGAAAGGATTATCCAACGTAGTGTAGAACGTGAGCACTGGAAGACCAAGTCTACTATTTGCATGGAGGAAATGGCAGAACTTCAGCAGCAGATAAGTAAGCAAATCAGAGGGTATGATGATAGATATGGACTCTTAGAAGAGATGGCGGACGTTTATATTTCGTTAAAACTTCTTGAGTCCATTTTCAATGTCACACCGGAAGAAATGCAGAAAGCGATTGATGTGAAGCTGGCTAGGGAAAGGAGTAATCAGTAGGGATGAATGTTAATTATCACTGTGATGAACTGATTAGTGAGATTGTGATGAAATTCGAAGAAACCCAGGAACAATTTATATTTCAGACAATTAGTGATTTTACATCAAATGTTTACCAGATTGAAATTGATAAGCAGGAGCTGATTGATGCAATTACGTTAATCCGAAAATCCAGAGGAGCGGATATTATCTTTAAAGACCCCAAAATCAGATTAGGATACGTGGCTGGATATGATGATGGTAAGATTGATGCCGAAAGAGAAAAGATGAGAAAAGAGGAGACAAAATGAAAGATATCATTGTTAATGTTTTTGCTGTGGTTGGAGTTTTTGCAATTATTATTACCATTGGAATGTTCTTATTGATTATTATCGAGGACATCCGAGATTACATTAGAATAACAAAACATAGAATGAAGCGGGAATATGAAATCACTCACAGATTTGAAAAGAAACCATTAGCAAAATGTTATTGCATAGATTGTATACATTGTCGAGGATTCACATCGGATAATGATCATGTTCCGAGAGCAATTCCTTGCGATTTATGGGGATGTAATATCATTGCATATGACAACAGTTTTTGTTATCGGGCAGAACCCAAAATGTGAAAGGAGAAATAAAAAAGATGATTAAAGTTATTAAACCAAGGTCTCGTAGAAATATAGAATGCATGAACTGTGGAGCTTTGTTGAGCTATGAGAAAGAAGATGTGAAAAAAGCTGCTAGTAAAAAATTTAATGAGACGGCTTTCGAATTTGTTAACGATTACCACGATCATATCATATGTCCGGAATATGGAGAGGAGATTCGATTGGGGGCTATACGCTAATGGATAAAGATGAAATCATTGAACTCGCAAAAATATCAGGTTGTGATCTTGATGGGGATGTTGTTCTTATAGGCGATAAAACATATTACGTTCATATATTTAAAAATATTGTGGAGGAGATGTGAGTGAGTAATATTGGGATAACTTTATAATATATTTCAACCAAATGCAAAATGCTTACAATGCCGATATTGGGAGTCCGCTAGAAAAAACTTTATGGGGATTATTACTGGTGGTCGGTGTAGATTTAACTACTGTAAAAACCCACGACCAGAAAGGAGAAATCGGTAGGTATGAATAAAGGAGATTTCATATGAAAAAATTATATTTGGTATACGGGAATACGTGGTTTGGCGGATACGGTGAAGAAATACATATTTTCGGTGTTTTTTCGTCGCGTAAAATGGCTGAGAAAGTAAAGAAACAGGCAGAAGACGAATACTTCGAACAAGATCAACAATCTAGGTTTACAGAACTCAACGATAGATCTGAAGTCGAGTTTTATATCGTAGAGATACCTGAAGACACACGTATAGACGAAAAATTAGGAGGATACATAGAATGATTAAATTAAAAGATTTATTATCATGTTGTAGATCTAACGTGTACATTATGACTGGTCCCGTTCCAGCTCTTATTGTTTCTCCTTCACTCGATGCAAACGGCATCATTGACAAAGTGTTACTTGATACTGAAGTTAAATCTATATCGACATTGAATAATGATGGAATTAAAATACAACTCAAAACCAAAGGAGAAAGAGAAAGGGAGAAGCAAGATGAGTAAATCGTTATGCCATAGCTGTCGCCATAACTGCACAGATCATAAAACCAAATCGTCCATTAATCATAATGGAATCTGGTGCAATGCTAATTACGGCAGGGTCATAAAGAAGAAAGTTAAGGGTTGTAAAGATTATGAGCCTCGATCCGGAAGAGAGAAATGAGTGATGAGGATAAGAAAAAAATATAAAATGCCACATGGCTGGTATAAATTAAGAAAGAATGGCAATAAGTGGATGTATGAACAAAATTGTCTGATATTCGACACAAATAATTATCGTAGGCATCACGGGAAACGTTCTATTAGAAATGTTCAGATATGCATGGCTCTTAATTAGGCGCATATCAACCTCAGAAAGAAAGGGATAATAATATATGAGTAATATTGGAATCGCTGCCAACTTATTTCAACCAAGCGGAAAGTGTTTAAAATGTCGTCATTGGAATCCAGCCACAAAAGATTTCATGGGAAATGGAATGGGCGGATATTGTAGACTTGCTTACTGCAAAAATTCCCGACCAGAAAGGAGAAACAAAAAGAGATGATTAACATAATAATCCATAGACGGAAGGAAATTGACATTCACATTGTATTTGAAGCCCTTTCTGAGCAATTAACGATTCCATACAAGTACAATAGACGAACCCATACGATTGAGATACGAGAAAAGGTATCTCATCCAATTATGATTAGAGGAATGTATGGCTCGCTTCGGCAAACGCAAGGTTTGTATCCGGATTTCTATAACTGTTCTAGTCAAGAAGCAGAAACATATTTATCCGAGAGATCAACTGCGGTTGATGGTGTGGGTCTTAAACATGTCACAGACGTGGTAAAAATCATTGATATTTTAAAAATAGTAGAAAGTAATGATGATGAGTCTGATACAGCCGTGGATGTTAACTTAGGAGGGTATTGTGAATGATTCGGTTATCTGGGCGGTTTCTAAAATATAATCTTATTGATAAAAATGGTGTCCAATTTTCAAAATCAGCAACTATTAAAATCCCAAGCAAAGTCTTTGTGCTCTTCAATTTTGATAAGTCACATCCCATTGGTATTGCGAAAGTTATTAAAGATGAAGAAGGACTTTTGGCAGAAATTGAAAGCGGAATGGATGATGTCTTAGAATTACTTGAAGACGATAAGATTGGATGTGGTGGATATTATCGTGCGGTTAAAAGTCATATGGAATACGGTATAAAAGTTATCGACTCCGCTGAATTGGTGTCTATATCTATCACATTAGTGCCATCTAGTGCGGAATATTATGTTTCCAGAAAGGAGACGAGAAATGATTAAATTAGACGAAGAATCAGTATCTAAGATAATCAAAATCGCCATGTCCAATAATCAAAAATGTAATATTTGTGAATTTAGAGGAATGTGCTTTTTTTGCTTATTCATGTCTCAGCAATGATTATAAATATTATTCAAAGGGGTGACGGAAATGAAAACGATACAAATAGTCGTTCACGATTGTTGGGCGGAAGAACTTTATTCGAAACTTTCATGTTTATCTAGTATGATTCCTATTAGACAAGAACGACGTAGAGATGTGATAGAAATATCGGACGGCCTAATCTGCCCTGTACTTATTATCGGTAAATATGGGAGTTGGAATAGATTGGCAGGTTTGAGACCAGACTTTTGGATTGCTGGAGATGACGATTGTCGTGCAATGCTGACAATGAGTGCTGCCAAGGTCGGAGGAGTAGAACTTAACAGGATAGAGGATGTGCTGAAAATTGTAGAGATATTAAGAGTGGAGGATGTTTGTAAATAATGACGAACAATAAAGATTTCATCGAGGAACTCGCGGAGAGAAAAATCAGTCTCAAAGATTTCTTTGATTTGTTGAATGTCTGGGAAGGCATGAGATATGCGGAGAAAGGCATTGTTATAAGAAAACTTGTAGAGGAGGAAAAGAAGTGATCTTATATGTAGTTCATGGAAATACTTATTATAACGATTATGGTTATGGTCATATCGAAAAAATCTTCGGTGTTTATACAGAAAAAGACGCTGCTGAGGTGGCTAAAGATCTAGTAACAAAAGAGCTGTAGTTGAGAATTTATCAGATGTCGACGTGGATATTCTGGAAATCGAAGCTGACAAACTTGTGGAAATTGAGCTGGGAGGATATTGTGAATGAGCATTAAATTAGAAAATGTGGTTCTGGCAAGTCCGGAGCAGATGGAGTTTATTATTCAGGGAATGAGAAATCCTATGAATTCTTGGGAGAAGAGTGATACGTGTTTTTCTGATGAATCATGCGTGAATTGTTATGATAATCAAAGGGATTTATGTGATAAAGATTCGTTTTTTAGAAAAGATGAAAAACTTGGATCTAACGACCACTCGCTCATGCAGCGCTTATCCAATGCAGATACTGAGCATCGGAAGTATATGAGAATGATGCCGGTGTATGTGAGAATTACGGCACCGCTGTACTGGTGGAAAGAATTTGATACATATAAAGTTGGTACTGTTGCAAACTCCTGTAGTACGATGCACAAAATTGCTGAAAAAGAATTTACTCTTGAGGATTTCTCTACAGAGCATCTTATTTCTGATGAATCTATTCCAACCCGCATATATTCTGCTAAGGATATGATGGAAACCACGATCAAAAACCTAAATATGTTTCGTGAGTTATATTTAAAAACCAGAGATAAAACATATTGGTGGCAGATGATTCAGCTTCTTCCGAGTAATTATAACCAGACTCGTAACGTTATGCTGAACTATGAGGTGCTAGCGAATATCTACAGACAGCGGAAGAATCACAAGCTGGATGAATGGCGAGAGGTTTGTAAGTGGATCGAGAGTCTTCCGTATAATGAGTTGATTACCGTAGACTCTCGTGAGGCGATAAAAGAAGAGCTCAGGAAGGAAATCATGAAAGTCAATAAAATTCCAGCCCCTTGGGAACCTTATAATACAGCTGAAATGCATCCTGATCGGTTAATAACAATAGCGGAGATGGAAGCTGATGCAAGACGAGCGATAAGGGAGGAATAACGTATATGACGACAGTTGTTAGCAGTTTGGTATTGATATTAGAAAGTACTGTTATGTGTAGTATGGGATACAGCATAAATACTTGGCAGTGGTGGGCGATGATTTTGCTCACTATATTATATGCGTTTATAGTGACGGTTTCACATTATTTGGAGGACTAAAATGCAGGAACAAATGACTATAGATTCTTTATTAGGTATACTCACCGCTATTTCTGAAGCTGGTCATGGAAGCATGCCTATATTCATTGGTGAAAAATATCCACTGTTGGATAGTGCTTTGACAATCGACCATCTTCGGGATAAGTTAATAATCAGAAACAACTATTACGACGAAAAAATGGCAGAAGCATTGAGTAAGGCAAGGAGCGATTTAGGAAAAATCTATTATACTTATTTAGCGGATTGCCTTAAAGCCGGTGAGATGGAGGAATGAACTTGGAAACTGTAAAGTTTATTATCAGATTCGTTACTGTGATTATTGCCATCAGCATGTATTTCGCTGGATGGGTATTATATGTATGCATGTGCTCTAAAAATAAGGAATATGGTAATGCAGCGGATATCTTCTATGCCATATGGACAGTTCTACATCTTGTTGCTGTGATAATTATTTTTGTTTGGGCTTGGATGTGATTCGCAAAATTAACATTCTCTGTAATGAGTAGAAAACATATATGCAGACTGACGGTTGTACTCGAATAGGGCTACGGTAGAAATACTGTGGCTCTATTTTTATTTTCACACCACGAAAAGGAGGATTTTTGTATGAACAAAAAGTATGAAGAATTTGTAGGCTGTCTAAGGCATGAGTTAATGGAGCGTCTTGGGCTTGGGGAGAAACAAATCTACTTTGAAGAGCGAGATGAGAATGGAATGACTCCTAATGGTGATCGACTGTTTGTAGAAGTCCGAGCTTCAGCGGCAGGAAAAGAAGTCTGTGGAATTCACACGGAGGAACTTTTTGAAGATTACGAAGATGGTGTTTCAATAGAAACAATCGCAAACACAGTGGCGGGAGAGGTGCTGAAATTAAGAGCAGCTGGATTTTTTGAGAAGACAAAGAATCTGAACGATTATGAGAAAATAAAAGGGGACTTATTCATCCGCCCTCTTAATAGAAAACTCTATGAAAAAGAATTGTCCAAAGCCGTGTACAAGGTGATTGGGGAAATTGCGTTGGTGTTGTATATGCAAGTGGGAAAGGCGGAAAACCGGATCGCCAGTATGAAAATACGACGAGAGAATCTGAATGAGTGGGGGCTGAGCGCAGAGACAGTATTTGATACGGCGCTTCTGAATACCTATTTCATTTCCCCTCCTCGTATTTACTTATGGGAAGAAATGTTATCCAATCCAGATTACAGCGGTGAATGCTTTATGGATTTAAATAATATTTTTCAAATAGATAATTATGAGGTTGGAAATTGTCTTAGCACCGTAAGAAAAACAAATGGAGGAGTCGCAATATTTTTACCAGGCGTAGCTCAAAGATTAGCCCATTTGCTTAATGGAGACTTTTATGTAGTATTCACAAGTATCCATGAAGCAATGATACATAGTGTAGATAGTTTATATCCTCCGGAAGATTTGGAGCGAATCTTGAAAGAAACTATCATGGAGGCGACACCGGAGGAAGATTTTCTCACTGACAAGATATATAAATATAGTAGGAAAACCGGTACTTTTTGGATTTATAAAGATGGTACTTTCTTTAATCTTGGAGTGCCAGAATTTCTTGAACAAGAAAGGAAAATGTGATGACAAAAGCAATTGGATTATATCTAGTCTGGACTGGAATCATTTGGTCCGTTATTTTTATGGTAGGGATAGAGCTAGATGCGAACGAAAGAATTAGGACTGGTTTAGGATATATGCTTATTTCGGCTCTTATCGAGATTGGCTTTTATTTGTTGAACGGAGGCTTTTAATATGACCAGAGCTGAAATGCGACGACAGAAAAGAGAATCTGAGAAAGAGCACACAATCACATATAACCTCACTAAGGCTCAGCTGGATCAAATGGTGAATAGTCTTGTGCAGAAACAGATATCTGAAGCAAAGCGAGAGGCGGCAGATGAAGCAATCAACACTGCGCTTGCGTTATTTCTTGGACTACCTCTTTGTGTTTTGATGGATGAGTATTGGAAGAAGTCTTATGCGCAAAAACTACCGGGATTCACAGATAAGGTTATCGAATATTACGAAGCATGGCAGGACGGTAAGCTGAGCTTGGATGAGATTAAGGATAAGCTTTGGAAATATGGCGGAGTCCGGTTAAAGGCTGAGAAAGTGATGGTGTGAGGATGTTTGATTTTTTAATTGATGTCATGCTCGGGATGTTGTTAATATGTTTGATGGCAGTTGCGGTGTCATGGACAATTAAAATTATTATTGATATTTGGAGGAGTATTTGAAAATGGCAATAGCAAGAAAATGCGACAGGTGTGGAAAGTATTATGATGAGAATAAGAAATATAGATATGACTTGGGTATGGGAACTGTAATGGGGTTACGCTTCGAGACCCTTCAAGGTTTCAACAGTAGTAGAATTGATTTGTGTGATGAGTGTCTTGGAAAGATAAAAGAATTTCTTGGCACAGATATATTAAAGGAAAGGGAATGAAAGAATAAATTATGATGTTAGACTTATTGATTAGTATCTTATTCGGGATATTATTGGTGATCGGGCTTTGGACTCTCTGGATTATTTAAAAGAAAGGAAGAAAAGAAATGGGAAGACACAGTAATAGAAATAGTGAGGGGTTTGATGATCCTACAGCCTGTGGAGCGATAAACAGAGCTGATCGTGAGATTGATTATCGTAGATTTAAAAAGACTATGAGAGATTTGCATAATATTTGTGCAATGAATGGTTTTGTTATCCAGGGGCGTGTGGTGCTTCAGGATAAGACGAACGGAAAGGTTTGGAGATAGAATGTGGGAAGACCGAAAGGATTTAACGGTAAATGTGAACAGTATCGACTTCGACTGTCGCAGGAGGAGAATTACATTTTAAAAAAATTAGCGGAAAAGGAAGGTTTGTCTAAGGCAGAAGTCTTGAGAAAAGGATTGAAAATTTTCAATTATTTATCGAAAAATGATGGAATTATTGGATATCCAGAAATAGAAGAAAATGATAATGACATTAATGGATATCCAAAAACTGACGAGGAAGACGAAGACATCTGGTAATTATTGGATATCCAAAAAACTAAAGTAATAATTATTGGATATCCAAAAACTCGGTCAAAATCGTCAAAAAACACCATTTTAGGGCTATTTTGGACTAAAAATGGGATAATTGTTGGATATCCACTTATCCAAGAGGTAACCCCCTTATTATTACGTGAGAAAAAAATAAAATATATAAAGACTTTTGCCACCCCTTACCGCTTGGATAATATTGGATATCCAAAAACTAAATGGAGGAATTTTATGCGAAACAGCATTAGCGAAGTTGAGTTCATTTGTATTTTTGCAGACAACCTTAGCGATATTATGGATGAGGTTGGAATCAGTCAAAGACAGTTGGCGAAAAAAGCTCATATTACAGAGGCTGCGTTGAGTAGATATTTGAATAAGCAGCGAATGCCGAACATGAGAACGTTTATGAATCTCTGCTATGCTCTGCAATGTGAGTATTCTGATTTACTTCCTACATACAGTATGGTTGAATGATGTGGAAGTGACTCGTGATATTTACAAGCTCTATTATGGAACCATAAGGTTTACATTTATATTTCAGGAGGATTGAAAAAAATGAGCGAAGAAGCAAAAGTGACAGAAGTCGAGGAGAAAAAGTTAAGTGCGAAAGAGAAAGGGTTACTTATCGTAGGCGGGGTTATTACTATTGCTACTATTGGTGTAAGTTATAAACTTGGTAGCAAGGTGACTGCTTATAAAATAGAACTCGGTCTTGAGAATTGCTTTAAACATGATCCGACACTTGAGTCACACATGAAAAAAGTACTTGGTGAAGTAACATCTGAAATGAAAAAGAAATAAAAACTTTATATTCTAAATCAGGGCGCTTGAATTACAGGCGCTCTTTTTTTGGCTATACCACGAAAGGAGTGATATTTCTTGTGAACGAATTTGATACAAAAAGAGACGGTATTCCGGTTCGAATTGTCGAAACTGGCGAGGAGTTTAATTCTATACAAGCATGCGCAAACAGACTGAATGTTGATGCTAAATGGTTGGGGAAAGTCGTTAGAGGAGAAACAGGATTCAACACATGTCATGGTTATCATATCGTCGTTTCAGGAGGACGATATTCTTCAGATCCTCCACTAGATATTATAGGACGTCCTGGACAGCGAATTGAAGTTTTGGAATCTGGCGAAGAATTTCAATCGGCTAGAGAATGTGCAAGAAATATTGAGGGTGATCATAAGAGCGTGCTTAGAGCAGCTCGTAATAATAGAGAGTATAAAGAGAGGCATTTCAAGTTAATTACCTGATGTTACGAACGTGCCCCAAAAGATTACGTGCGAAAATTACATACACTTTTATAGAGAGAAGATGACGGATTAGCGATTTACGCTGGTTCGTTGTCTTTTATATTTTGGAACGTACTCGGATGTTCTTCGGACTCCGGGTCTTATTGGACCTTTAGCTCAGTTGGTTAGAGCGTCCGGCTCATAACCGGGATGTCGATGGATCGTACCCATCAAGGTCCACTCTATAAAAGAAAGGGATTTGCCATGAAAGAAAATAAATTTCAGGCTGACTTGAAGAAAGAATTAAAAAGCAGATTTCCGGGTTGTATTGTAACAAAATTGGATTCTGCTGATATTCAAGGAATTCCTGATTTATTGGTTTTGTATAAAGACAAGTGGGCTGCTCTTGAAGTCAAAAAGAGCGCTACAGCTCCACATCGACCGAATCAGGATTATTACGTTGAAAAAATGGATAATATGTCATTTTCAAAATTTATATATCCAGAGAACAAGGAGGAAGTATTAGATGAACTTCATCAAGCATTCGAATCTTAGCGGACTTCATGCACCGTTTTCTGCAAGTTCAAGTGCATGGCTGAGATATTCGGACGACAAGTTACTCACTGTATTTGAAAATCTGAAAGCTAAAGAAATCGGCACTAAGCTTCACGCTTGGGCTAAAGACACGATTGATTTAGGAATTAAGCAGCCTCGATCAAAGAAGACGATATACGCATATGTGAACGATGCGATAGGCTTCAAGATGGATACCGAGGTTGTCTTATACTATTCAAATAATTTCTTCGGAACAGCCGATGCTATCTGCTTCAGAAATAACATATTACGAATACATGATTTAAAGACAGGCAAAACCGGAAAAATCGAAGATCATATTGAACAATTGGAAGTATATGCAGCTCTGTTCTGTTTGGAGTATAAATATAGGCCCAGTGCGATTGATATCGAACTCCGTTTGTATAAACAGGATGAAGTTCTGGTACATCATCCTGATCCAGAAAAGATTTCCTACATTATGGACACTATTATTCATTTCGATGAACTTATAGAAAAGAGTAGATTGCAGGAGGTGTGATATGAGTTCCATACTTGAAGAGATAGATTCGTATTTTGGTTGCGGATCTATGAGCGATGAGGAATATTTGGAGCATTACGGTATGCCTAGAAGATCCGGTAGATATCCTTGGGGATCTGGTAAAGAGCCATTTCAGTCCAGTAGGGATTTCTTAGGTCGTGTCGAACAGATGAGAAAGAACGGATTCACCTATACTGACCCGCAGACTGGAAAGAAATATACTGGCGATAATGCTATTGCAAAGTCTCTTGGATATTCTTCTACTGATTTCCGAACTGTGTACGCTATCGCCAAGGATGAGCGTCGTGGATATGACGTGGCAAGAGCACAAGCTCTGAAGAAAAAAGGCGTGAGTGCAACTGAAATCGGAAGACAATTAGGTGTCAATGAATCTACGGTCAGATCATACTTGAACCCAAATTCGGAATCCAGAATGAAACAGGCAAGAGCTACTGCCGAGATGTTAAAGAAACATGTTGATGAGAAAGGTATGATTGATGTCGGGACTGGCGTCGATCGCGAATTAAACATTTCAAAAGAGAAGTTAGATCAGGCTCTCTTCATCTTACAGGCTGAGGATGGATACAAAGTCTACGGTGGTCGCTTTGCGCAGGTGACCAACAAGGGCCAGATGACAACACAACGAGTGCTCTGTAAACCAGACACTCCTCATAATGCCATTTATGATTTGGACAAGATTCATACCATTAAAGATTATATTTCAAGAGACGGCGGAAACACATACGAAAAGAAATTTCATTACCCAGAAAGTATGGATTCTAAACGACTGAAAATCCGCTATGCAGAAGAAGGCGGATTGGAAAGGGATGGTTTAGTTCAACTCCGTCCTGGTGTTGCTGATTTGTCTCTTGGTGAATCCAGATATTCCCAGGTTAGAATCATGGTTGATGGAAAGAAGTACATCAAAGGAATGGCTGTTTACGGTGATCCAAAAGACTTTCCGGCAGGTGTGGATGTTATATTTAACACCAACAAATCTAAGAGCGTTTCTAAACTTGATGTTCTGAAAGACATTAAGAACGATCCAGATAACCCATTTGGCGCAGCCATCAAAGAGAAAGATCAGGGTGGACAGTATTGGTATACCGATAAAAAAGGCGAAAAGAAACTTGGTTTAATTAATAAGACACGAGCTGAGGGTGATTGGACTGAATGGAAAGATTCTTTACCATCCCAGTTCTTGTCCAAGCAGTCCAAGGCTATGGCCGAGAAGCAGCTTGGTATTGCTAAAGCAGATAAGAAAGAGGAGTTTGCTGAGATTAATGCTCTCACGAACCCGACTATAAAGAAATATTATTTGGAGAAGTTTGCTCAGTCTTGTGATTCTGCGGCTGTACATTTGAAAGCTGCTGCTCTTCCGGGACAGAAGTATCATGTTATACTTCCGCTTACTACTATGTCAGATAAAGAAGTGTATGCTCCTGGTTATCCAGATGGAAGTAAACTTGCTCTTATTCGTTTTCCGCACGGAGGGACTTTTGAGATACCTATTCTTACCGTAAACAATAAGAATAGAGAAGCCATCAAAATGATCGGTAAAACTTCAATTGATGCTGTTGGTATTAATAGCAAAGTTGCCGAACGATTATCTGGGGCAGACTTCGATGGCGATACAGCAATGTGCATTCCTACCCATGATAAAGCTGGTAAGGTGAAGATTGCTTCCCGTCCTGCTCTTGAAGGTCTGGTTGGATTTGATCCTAAGATGGAATATGGTGGAGAGAAAAGAGTCGATAGTGAAGGAAAGGAGCATTACTATCGTGGCGGGCATGAGTATCAACTGTTGAAGAAGACCGATACCGAAATGGGTAAAATCAGTAATCTTATCACCGACATGACCCTTGCTGGAGCAGACGATAATAAGATGGCAAGAGCTGTACGCCATTCGATGGTTGTCATTGATGCAGAGAAGCATCATCTGGATTACAAGCAGAGCGAGATAGATAATAATATACCTGCTCTGAAGAAAGAATACCAGGCGCACTACGATTCGACCGGTCATCTGAGATTTGGTGGAGCATCTACCCTCATCTCAAGAGCTAAAGGTGAGATAGATGTAGATAAACGACAGGGACAACCGCATCCAAACCTGAAGGGTAAGCCGGATTATGACCAATCAAGACCAGAAGGCTCACTACTGTACAGGAGAGCCGATGACGCGGATTACACCACTACAAAAGTGGACAAGCGAACCGGAGAAATCATCGAAGAACATAAAGTTCGTACTCAGAAAAGCACTAAGATGGCGGAAACCGACAATGCCATGACCCTGGTGTCAGAGTATAGACACCCCATGGAACTGATCTACGCTGACTATGCTAACACAATGAAATCACTCGCTAATCAGGCACGTGTTGAAATCAGTAAGACCGGTAAGATTGCTTATAGTAAGGAGGCCAAGGCTAAGTATCAGATAGAAGTTGATAGTCTTGAAGAAAAGTTGAATAAAGCGCAACTTAATACGGTACGTGAGAGGACTGCCAACCGCATGGCTGCAGCCACCATCAATGCCAAAAAGAAAGAAGCTGAGGAAGCTGGTATTAAATTGAAGACTAAAGAAATTAAGAAGGATTCACAGAGAGCGTTGAGTAAAGCTAGAGAAGAAGTTGGTTCTATCTCCAGAAAAGATAGAAATATCCAGATAACTGACAAAGAATGGGAAGCTATTCAGGCAGGCGCAATTAGTGAGAACAAATTGAAATCCATTCTTCAAAACTGTGATCCTGATTCACTTCGTCAGAGAGCAATGCCTAAATCATCTGCTTCTATAAGCGCAGCTACAGCAAATCGTATCAAAGCAATGTCTTCCTCTTATACAATTCAGCAGATCGCAGACAAACTTGGTGTTTCTACATCAACAGTTTCTAAATATTTGAAAGGAGCAACAGCTTAATGAGTGATTGTAGATTAACGACATTTGACAATCCGTATGATCCATTTGAGCAGTTTGCTCTTTGGATGCTGTTTGATAACCGAAATGGTTACAATACATGCGGAAAGATAGATAGACTTACCCATTATTCTGATGATATGTCAGAAAAAGAGTTCGATGATGAACACGAAAGAGTTATTGATGAAATCATTGATAACGATTTTCTTAATATTTACAAAAAAGTGTACAGAAATCAAAAGAATACAGATCCAAATACCACAGAGGTGGCTTAATTGGAGTGAAAGATATAGAGGGGGGGTCTCGAAAATCACACCCCCTCCCTACATCGCCCCGGTCTTTGAAAATTCTCCGGGGGATATTTTCCAGAAAACATTTGGGTGAAACCACGGCTGATATTTTCTTAATTTACTGTGTTTAGGCGAACTTATAGAACTATTTCGCGCTATTTACGTATTTTTTTCATAGGTAAAATTCTCCTTTCAGTGAAAAGATAAATCCACATTTTCCGATGGCTCTATAAGTTCACCTAAACACAGTACAAAGTCTATTAAATTTGCAAGAAAGAGGTGTACAACTATGTCAAAAGCCAAGGAATCTAAGCGCCTTCGACCGGTATTGTCGCCGGAGGCAAGAGAAAACCAGCTCATATCCTTGGCGATGGACCGCGCTGAGGAAAAATTACTTAATGGAACGGCATCTTCCCAGCTGATTACTCATTTTCTTAAACTCGGAACAGAGAAAGAGCGATTAGAGAGGGAGAAACTAGCAAAAGAGAATGAACTACTCAAAGCTAAAACCAGTGCGATTGAAGCTAGCAAAGAATCTGCTGTAGAATATGCCAAAGTTCTTGAAGCCATGCGTGCTTATGGTGGCAACGGAAATATAGGTGAGAGCTATGACGAATATTAGAACATACTCCGAACTGGTGCGCTTGCCGACATTTAAACAGCGGTATGAATATTTGCGTTTAGGTGGCTCCGTTGGAGAAGATACGTTCGGGTTTGACCGATATTTGAATCAGATATTTTACAAATCTAAAGAATGGAATAGAATTCGGGATCAGGTGATTATTCGAGACCATGGGTGTGATCTTGGTTTGGACGGATACGAGATAAATGACCGAATACTCATTCATCATATGAACCCAATCACCAAAGCCGATATTTTGGAGCGTACTGAGTTTCTACTAAACCCAGATTATCTTATTTCGACTATGAAACGCACGCACGATGCCATACATTATGGCACATATGAATCACTGACTGATGTTTTTGTTATAGAAAGAACTAAAAACGATACATGTCCATGGAGGAGGTGATACTGAGATGGATAATGAAAGTATACTTGTGACAATCAAGAAAATGATTGGATTACCCGAAGAGTACGAGCAATTCGATACAGACATAATTACACATATCAATACCACATTCATGATTCTTAATCAGTTGGGGGTTGGACCATCTAAAGGTTTCAGAATCTCTGATAAAACAACTACTTGGAGCGAGTATCTACCAGAGGGATCTGATTTAGAGGGTGTAAAATCATACATACATCTGAATGTGAAATTGCTCTTTGATCCACCTCAGAATGCTACTCTCATGGATTCTATTAACCGACAGATTAACATGCTCGAATTTAGATTGGTTGTGAACGCTGATAAAGGAGAGGAGGTGTGATATGGAAAATGAATACTTATCCCATCACGGAATACTTGGTATGAAATGGGGTGTGAGACGGTACCAGAACAAAGATGGAACGCTTACTTCCGCTGGCAGAAAAAAAGCTTCAAAGATGATAGCTGAGTATACAAATCTTACCGGAAAGAATCTTAGACGTCATCCAGAGAGCGCCAAGGGTTCCGAATCTTCAAAGACGAAGTCGAAATCAAAATCCGTGAAAGATATGTCCGATGATGAAATCCGACAGAAGATTAGCAGGATAAAACTAGAACAAGAATTGAGCTCATTAACTCCAAAGCAAGTTTCTAAGGGTAAGAAGATTGCGCAGACAGTGATGAAAGATATGATTACTCCGGCAGCAATTGATGTTGGTAAACAGTTGTCAAAATCTTTCATGACAAAGACGATAAACAACACATTCAAGTTGGATGATGATGTAAAAATCTATACCAACAATAAGAAGAAGTAACAGGTGAACATTTATGGCATTATCGAATACAGCCACCCCGATTTATTACGGCCGTTTTCGAGATGCCGTGATTCGAGGTGAAATACCAGTTTGTAAAGAAATCTCCATGGAGATGAACCGAATAGATTCCTGGATCGAAAACCCAGGTATTTGGTATGACGACCAGGCTATTCTAGGTTTCGTAAGTTATTGCGAGAACGAGCTTACACTGACAGATGGAGAGAATCTTCATTTACTGGATTCATTTAAGTTATGGGCTGAACAGATATTTGGTTGGTATTACTTTGTCGATCGAAGTATTTATGTCCCAGGAGAGAATGGACAACCCGGGCACTATGAGAACCGCCGAATAAAAAAAAGGCTTATAAAGAAACAATATCTTATAGTTGCCAGAGGTGCAGCTAAATCTATGTACGCTTCTTGTATTCAGAATTATTTTCTGAACGTCGATACATCGACCACTCATCAAGTAACAACAGCTCCCACTATGGCACAGGCGGAAGAGGTAATGTCACCAATCCGAACTGCCATAACGAGGGCCAGAGGTCCTTTATTTCAGTTTCTTACCGAGGGTTCGTTACAGAATACAACTGGATCAAGAGCTAACAGGGTTAAATTAGCTTCCACCAAAAAAGGAATCCAGAATTTTCTTACTGGCTCACTGTTAGAAGTCAGACCTATGTCCATTGATAAGCTTCAGGGTTTACGTGTCAAGGTGGCCACGGTTGATGAATGGCTTTCTGGAGATATCCGAGAGGATGTTGTTGAGACACTGGAGCAGAGTGCTGCCAAAGAGCAGAGTGGTGGTAAGAATGATGACTACTTAATTATAGCCATCAGCTCTGAGGGTACTGTGCGTAACGGTCCTGGTGATGACGTCAAAATGGAATTAATGAAGATTCTCAAAGGAGAATATAACGCACCACATACATCAATCTGGTGGTACAAGCTTGATTCCATGGAGGAAGTTGGCAAGCCTGACATGTGGATAAAAGCTAATCCTAATCTAGGAAAGACTGTGTCCTATGAGACTTATCAGCTAGCTGTCGAGAAAGCAGAAAATAGTCCGGCAGCAAGAAACGATATCCTGGCAAAACGTTTTGGCATCCCGATGGAGGGTTATACCTATTTCTTCACGTATGGAGAAACTAAAGTACACAGAAAACGAGAATTCTGGCAGATGCCATGCGCTTTGGGAGCTGACTTATCTAAGGGTGATGACTTCTGTTCGTTTGTGTTTCTGTTTCCTTTGAGTAATGGCGATTTTGGAGTCAAGACCAGAAATTATATAACCGAACTTACTCTTGCTAAGTTACCAGGTGCGTTACGACGAAAATATGATGATTTCATAAAAGAGGGAAGTCTTCATGTTATGAATGGGAATATACTCGACATGACTCAGGTATATGATGATCTGGATAATCACATCATAGAAACAGGCTACGATGTTCGGTGCTTTGGATACGATCCATACAATGCAAGAGATTTCGTGGAACGATGGGAGCGGGAAAATGGTCCATTTGGCATTGAGAAAGTAATCCAAGGTTCGAAGACCGAGTCTGTCCCCTTAGGTGAACTAAAGAAACTTTCAGAAGAGAGAATGCTGCTTTTTGACGAGCAGCTTATGACGTTTACAATGGGTAATTGCATAGTTATGGAGGACACCAATGGTAATAGGAAATTATTGAAGAGAAGACACGAAGCAAAAATTGATACCGTAGCGGCTATGATGGATGCTTTTATTGCATTCAAACTGAATAGAGAAGCATTTGAATAATGGAGGAAGAATAATGAATGAATTGAAAGATACAATTGAACTTATGAACAGTTCCGATTATAAAGATCGGTTCAAAGCTGAGTATTATCAGCTCAAAATTAGATATACCAAACTTCATGCCATGCTTGTGAAATTAGAGGCTGGCAAACTTGATTTCACCCCATCCTCTTCAAGAGCAATCCTTTATGAGCAACAGCGGTATATGGTTGAGTATCTTCGTTGTTTGGAAGTTTGTGCGGAATTTGAGGGAATTGAGCTTTAAAATTTTTTACCCAAGAGTTAGCATATACTAACTTTTTGAGCCTGGAAAATATATATGGAGAAAAATCAAAATGGAATTTAATATCACAAGACGATTACAGCGTGCATTCAATGCATTTGCCAATCGTGATCCAACACGTGGGTACCAATCAAATGGACCGGGGTATTCTGCCAGACCAGATCGCCCACGATTAAGCGGTGGTAACGAGAGGTCTATTATCACCGCTATTTTTAATCGAATTTCTTTGGATGTAGCGAGTATCGGATTCAGACATTGTAAGCTGGATAAGGACGGTCGATACATAGAAGATGTGGATTCAGAGCTGAACAATTGTTTAACTCTGGAAGCAAATATCGATCAGACCGCACGATCATACATCCAAGATGTAACGATGTCTGCTATGGATGAAGGCGGGGTTGCTATGGTTCCTGTTTATACTACGGCGGACCCAATGCTTACAGATTCATATGATATTTTGTCTATGAGAACTGGAAAGATTTTGGAATGGTATCCGGAAAAAGTTCTGGTTCAAGTCTATAACGAACGTACTGGTGAGAAAGAGGATATTCTCCTATCTAAGCGCCAGATCGGTATTGTCGAAAACCCTCTGTACTCAATAATCAATGAACAAAACTCCACGTTTAAGCGATTGAGTAGGAAATTGAGCCTGCTGGATGTGACAGACGAAAGAACGGCGTCTGGCAAGTTAGATTTACTTATTCAGCTCCCTTATGCAATTAAGTCAGAAGCAAGAAGAAATCAGGCTGAGACCCGACGAACTGACATTGAAAAGCAGCTTACCGGGTCGAAATATGGTATTGCGTACATTGATTCCACAGAGAAAGTCGTTCAGTTAAACAGGTCTTTAGAGAATAATCTTATGAAACAAATCGAATATCTTCAGGATCTTTTGTATTCCCAGTTAGGTATCACACAGGAAGTATTGAATGGTACGGCTGATGAAAAAACGATGCTGAATTACATGAATAGAACGGTGGAGCCATTTGTGTCTGCTATTGCAGATGAAATGAAGCGTAAGTTTCTGTCTAAAACGGCTCGAACACAGGGGCAGTCGATCATGTATTTCAGAGACCCATTTAAACTTGTTCCGGTCAGCGGTGTGGCAGAGATTGCAGACAAGTTCACAAGAAACGAGATAATGACTGCGAATGAGATTCGCCAGGTTATCGGTATGAAACCGTCTAAAGATCCCAAGGCAGATGAACTCAGAAATAGCAACATAAGCCAGGCTAAAGAAGATCTGGCAGAAACACATAAATATCAAGAAGGAGGAGACAGAGATCAAAATGAATAATTGTGATTTCAGTGGATATGCCACACGAAATGATCTTACTTGCGGAGACGGTCGGGTTATTCGAAAAAATGCTTTCGCGGACAACGATGGATGCACTGTACCGCTTGTTTGGAATCACGATCATAAAAATCCTGAAGCTGTTCTCGGGCATGCGTTGTTAAAGAATCGTGCAGACGGAGTGTATGCCTACGGTAAATTTAATGACACTGAAGAAGGTAAACGCGCTAAGATGCTCGTTCAGAACGGTGATGTGAAATCCCTTTCTATCTGGGCAAACCAGCTCAAACAGATTGGGAGTGATGTAATTCATGGTAACATCAGAGAACTTAGCCTTGTTCTGGCTGGTGCGAACCCCGGAGCATATGTGGATTTTGTAATGGCGCACGGCGCTGACAAAGAGGATGAGCTTTTTGCTTCTTATGATGAGAACATTATGCTCTATCACTCAGCAGAACAGGAGGAAAAGAAAGTGACTGACGGAGAGCAGACAAAAGAAACAACCAAACAGGAAAATGGAAAAACAATTAAAGAGATCCTCGACACCCTTACCGATGAACAGAAAGATGCTGTCTATGCAATGGTCGGCATGATTGGAGGGGCTGCCGATGACGATGATAAGGAGGATAACGAAGACATGAAACATTCTATTTTTGACCAGGGTAATACCCAGCAGCAGACAAATGTGCTCAGCCACTCTGACGAAGTGGATATCATTAATATGGCTAAGAAGAGCAGTGTGGGAAGTCTGAAACAGGCCATGACAATTTTCGCCGAAGAGCATTCTGATGAGCTGGCTCACGGTGTATTTGATGCAGAAGTTGAGAAGCTTTTTCCAGAGTATGAACTTCTGAAGAAAGGTGAGCCGGAGACCCTTGAGAGAGACCAGTCCTGGATTGATACAGCTATTTCTAAAGTTCATAAATCTCCATTCAGCCGCATCCGTACCAGACATGCTGATGCCCGTATCGCCGAGCTTAAAGCCAAAGGTTATCAGAAGAAAGGTGACTACAAGGAGAACATGGAGAAAATCAAGCTGATTGGTAGATCTACCGACCCGCAGACCATCTACATCAAAGATGAGCTGAACAGGGATGATATTGTGGATATCACCGATTTCAAAATTGTAGATTATCAGTGGAAGATGATGAGACATGTTCTCAACGAGGTGATCGCTATGGCCATCCTGGTTGGCGATGGACGCGAAGAGGGTGACGCAGATAAAATCCATGAAGATCATATTAGATCTATCTGGAACGATAATGAACTGTATTGCATCCATGCTGACGTTGATGTGGCTGCCGCTAAGACTAAACTCCAGGGCACAAACACAGGTGCTAACTTCAGTGAGAACTATATTCTGGCGGAGGCTATGATCGAGGCTGCTCTGTATTCCAGAGAGAAATTCAAAGGAACTGGAACTCCAGATCTGTATTGTACACCGCATCTCCTTAACGTGATGCTGCTTTCCAGAGACCTCAACGGTCGTCGCATTTATGATTCTAAATCCGACTTGGCGAAAGCACTCAACGTAAACGAGATCCATACCGTTGAACAGTTCGAGGGTCTTCAGAGAACAACCAGTACCGGCGAAAAGAAAAATTTGCTCGGTCTGTTTGTGAATCTTTCTGACTATCAGTTAGGCGCAACTAACGGCGGAGAAATTACAAAATTTGAAGATTTCGATATTGATTTCAACCGTTATAAATACCTGCTGGAGACCAGACTTTCTGGTTCCCTCACAAAACTGTATTCCGCCATCGCTCTTGAAGAGCCGGCGGCTTAATTTATTTTAGGAGGAAATAATATTATGGAAATCATTCGTATGAACGCTGATGACAGAAATGTAGCAGCTAGAAAAATTTACGCCAAGGCTGACGGCGTAGCGTATCTTGATAAAACTCTTAAAGTGAAAACTACTCCGGCGGAACTTGAAGATGCATACATCAAGGGGATGCTTGTCGTTGATACAGCAGGTGTTATGTATCGTCCGATCAGCTGCAAAAATGTTTCCGACACAGTTACAGTTACATACGTAACAACTGACACAACTTCTGCTACAACTGCCAAACTGGCTACTGTAAAGGCAGAACCTGCTGCTAAAGAGTAAAGGAGATAAAAAATGAGCAAATGGTTCGGCAAAGTCGGGTATCAATTTCCCGCTACAGAAACTTCTCCCGGTATATGGAAATCAAGTGGAGTAGTGGAGCACGAGTATTACGGTGATATCACAAGTGACCGGCGTAAACGTCAAAATTTCGGCGAGATCAATGACACCCTCAATCTGGCAGATGTGGTTAGCATTCTTGCCGATCCATTTGCCTATGATAACTGTTCTCGTATCGTCTATGTAGAGATTATGGGAACAAGATGGAAAGTCACTGAGATAGATCCGAGTCAGAGACCGCGTCTGATACTTACCGTAGGAGGTGAATGGCATGGGGACACGCCTAGATCTTCAGATGAAACTTGAAGAATTGCTTGGGTGCAGACATGTGTATTATCAGCCACCTGACTCTGGTGTCGGTGCGGTCAAAATGGAGTACCCGGCTATCAGATACTCTAAAAGTAAGATTGATGTTCAAAGAGCTAATAACTCTGTGTATAAAAAAGATTACAGATATGACTTAATCGTGATAAGCAGAACTCCAGATCATCCAGTCATAGAGAAACTGTTAGAACTTCCTTATTGTTCATACGGTAAGCACTATATTGCGGATAATCTGCATCACGATACTTTAAAACTATATTTTTAAGGAGGATAACCTAAAATGTCAAAACTGAAATGGGATCAGATTGGTGAGCGTCTGTTTGAGACTGGTGTTGATCGCGGCGTGCTTTTTGTACAGGAAAATGGAACATACGAAAAAGGCGTTGCATGGAACGGTCTTAGTAAAGTATCAGAATCACCTTCTGGAGCAGAAGCGACACCGCTTTATGCGAACAATCACAAGTACCTTAACCTGCTTTCCACTGAAGAGTATGCAGGAACAATTGAAGCATATACATATCCGGACGAATTTGCCAAATGTAATGGTGAAAGTGAGATGCTTAAAGGCGTAACAATCGGTCAGCAGAAAAGACAGCCATTCGGCTTCGCTTATCGAACACTTATTGGTAATGATACCGATGGCACATCCCATGGTTATAAAATTCATCTGGTTTACGGAGCGCTTGCTTCTCCAAGTCCTGAGGAACATGAATCTGCAAACGCAGATCCAAATGTAAATCCGTTGTCTTGGGAGTTCTCGACTACTCCAGTTGAGGTTGAGAACTGCGAACCGACAGCTACACTGGAAATTGATTCCACCAAGGTGACTGCAGCTCAGATGTTAAAGATCGAGGAAATTCTTTATGGTAAAGATGCGACTGCTTCAGGGAACGATGGCGTAGAGCCAAGACTTCCACTTCCTGACGAGATTGTAACAATCCTCAAGGCAGTTACAGAATGATTTATATAATTAAATGAAAAAACTTGAAGACCCTTCCTTGTAATGAGGTTGGGTCTTTTTTATAGCCGAAAAGTGAAAGGAGAAAATAACATGTTAGCAAAGACAATTAAGTATACCGATTATAACGGTGTCGAAAGAAAAGAGACTCACTATTTCAATTATAACAAAGCTGAGATTGCTGAGATGGAGCTTTCTACAGCTGGTGGTCTTTCCGAAATGATTAAGAAAATTACCGAGGCTCAGGACGGTCCATCAATCATGAAGTTATTTAAAGACATTATTCTTGGGTCTTATGGTGTTAAGAGTCCTGATGGGAAGCAGTTTATCAAATCAGATGAGCTTTCAAAACAGTTTTCACAGACAGAAGCATACTCTGAGCTGTTCATGGAACTGGTTACAAATGCGGATGCCGCGGCAGAGTTTGTAAATGGAATTGTACCAAAGAATGCTGCAAAAGCTGCCAACAATGCTGAAACTCCGGTTTTACCACCGGTAGCGTAATTAACATGAAAACAATGGAGGATGGAATATGCTTCAGATTGTGATACCTGGTGTAGAAAGGGAAGAGTGGGATGAACAAAAAGATGAGTTTGTTTATCACACTTTAACAAAGCCCCAAGTATTACATTTGGAGCATTCACTCATCGCTCTTTCTAAATGGGAGTCAAAATGGTGTAGATCTTTCCTTTCCAAGGAGGAAAAAACTAAGGAAGAGATCGTTGATTATATCCGTTTTATGACTCTTGATAAAAGCATTGAGTCTTCAGTCTATGATAGACTCAGCGAGGGAAATTTGAAAGATGTAATGAATTATATAGAAGCTCCGATGACAGCCACTACATTTCCAAAGAGTAACGATAGACCTGGAAGAAAGCGACGTATTACATCGGAGCTTATCTATTATTGGATGATCGCGTGTGGAATACCATTCGAGTGCGAGCGATGGCATCTTAACAGATTATTGACTTTGATTAGAGTATGCAATACAGAAAATGCGCCGTCCAAAAAAATAAATGCCAGAGAAGCTGCCATGAGAAATGCTCAACTGAACGCAGCACGTAAGAAACAATGGCATACAAAAGGATAGATTTAAGGAGGATGCTACATGGGAACATATAACGTTCATGCGGGTCACTCGTTAGTTTGTCGAGGAGCTTCTGGTTTTCTTGACGAGGTTAATGAGGACCGTAAAGTAAAAAACAAAGTTATTGAGCTCCTTAGAAAAGAGGGGCATACAGTATACGACTGTACAGACGATGTTGGCGATGAAAGAGGAAACCTGGCAAATATTGTTGAGAAATGCAATAAACATGAGGTTGATATTGATATCTCAATTCATCTTAATGCAGGTGGCGGCACAGGACCAGAAGTATGGTTATACAGTGATAAGCTGAATGACGTTGCTGCTCGTATTTCCGCAAAGATCGCAAAGACTTTTGGTCTTAATGACCGTGGTGTTAAATATTCACAGAAACTGTACGTTCTCCGCCATACAACAGCTCCAGCACTATTAGTAGAATGCTGCTTCGTAGATTCCGAAAAGGATAAGAACGTGTGGGATGCTGACAAATGTGCCAAAGCGATTGTAGAAGGAATTCTCAATAAGACGATCGTAGAAAAAAAGCCGCAGAAACCAGCGAAAACAGGTGTTGTCGTAGGTCCTTGTGATTTCAAGGTTAAGGTCGAGACCGATAAACTGAAGATTCGAAAAGGTCCTAGCACCAAGTACAAATTAACTGGTCTTCGTACCGGAAAAGGTGTGTTTACGATTGTGGAAGTAATGACAGGAAAAGGGTCTGATTCCGGCTGGGGTAAGCTTAAATCTGGAGCAGGCTGGATTCCGCTTGATAAAGTGAAAAGAGTTTAAGGAGGATAATATGAATTTCGGACAGGCATTAGAAAAAGTAAAAGCAGGAGATAAGATTTTCAGACATGGATGGAACGGTAAGGGAATGTTCGTTGTCTACCAGAAAGGCTATCCAGATGGAATCCCTTGTAATCTTCAGACTGCCAAGGCGTGGGGAATGAATGAAGGCGATCTGTTTAAATGCGAACCGTATTTACAGATTAAAACAACAGATGGAAGTCATGCTATGTGGGTTCCAAGCATCAGGGACGTTCTTGCAGAAGATTGGGAATACATTCATTAATAAGGAGATCGTAGCATGATAAGTTTCGAACAGAAAGGCGACTTCAAAAAACTGTCTCGATACTTTGAGAGGCTGAGAGAAGTCACAAAACTCGGTGTGTTGGATAAGTATGGCCGAGAAGGCGTGGCCGCTCTTGCTTCCGCTACACCTGTAAAAACTGGTAAGACTGCCGCATCATGGACGTATGAAATAGAACGTCAAAATGGATCGGTGGCTATAGTGTTTAAGAACACAAATGTCAATAAAGGTGTTCCTATTGCGATCATTCTACAGAATGGTCATGGGACTGGAACAGGAGGCTGGGTTCAAGGGAGAGATTATATTAATCCTGCGATCCAGCCTATTTTTGACAAAATCGCCGAGGCTGCTTGGAAGGAGGTGACCAATCTATGAGTGCAGTTGTTGATGAACGAGTCGTCGAAATGCGATTCAATAATAAAGACTTTGAGCAAAACGTTAAGACAAGTATGTCAACCTTGGATAAACTTAAACAGAAGTTGAATTTAAAAGGCACTTCCAAGGGTTTTGAAGAGTTGGGAGCTGTCTCGAAGAAAGTTGACATGAATGCTTTAGGTAAAAGTGTTGATGTTGTTTCTGCTAAATTTTCCGCACTTCAAGTTATGGGAGTTACCGCTTTAGCTAATATCACAAATTCTGCAGTTAATTCGGCTAAAGCGATGATTTCAGCTATCACAATAGATCCTGTTCGTGACGGTCTGACAGAATATGAGACTCAGATGAATGCGATACAGACAATCTTAGCTAATACTCAGAAAGAGGGCACCGATGTAGAGAGAGTCAATGCCGCCCTTCGTGAATTGAATACATACGCGGATAAAACAATATACAATTTCACTGAGATGACAAGGAATATCGGTACCTTCACCGCAGCTGGTGTAAAACTGGACGATTCTGTATCTGCAATTAAAGGTATAGCAAACCTTGCAGCCGTGTCTGGCTCTAATTCTCAACAGGCTTCAACCGCTATGTATCAGTTATCTCAGGCGCTTGCTTCTGGAACTGTTAAGCTTATGGACTGGAACTCTGTAGTAAATGCCGGAATGGGTGGACAGGTCTTTCAAGACGCTTTAACCAGAACGTCCGAACATCTTCAGACCGGAGCTAAGGCTGCTATAGAAGCTAATGGCTCATTCAGAGAATCTCTCAGCACTGGGTGGTTGACTACAGAGGTTCTTACTCAGACTTTGGATCAGTTTGCTACGGCAGCTGAGACACAAGAAGAGTATCAAGCAGCTGTCAAAAAGTTTGTGGAGCAGGGATACACCAAAGAAGAAGCAACTCAGATGGCTGACATGGCAAAAACTGCTAATGACGCAGCCACAAAAGTAAAGACATTCCATCAGCTTATAGACACCTTAAAAGAGGCTATGGGGTCTGGTTGGACTACATCATGGCAGCTCATCATCGGTGATTTCGAAGAAGCAAAAGAAATGTGGTCTAATGTCAGTGATTTCTTCAGCAACATTATCAATAACGTATCTGATTTTCGCAATGACGTTCTCAAAAGTGCATTGGGTAAGGGGTTCACAGAGCTTGCTGATAAGATCACTGGTGTTACTGAGCCTGTCAATAAAGCTATCGCTGCTGTCGAAGATCTTGGTTCTGTCGTAGATGATGTATTAGCAGGTAAATTTGGCAACGGAAACGAAAGATTCAATGCTTTAACCGAAGCAGGTAAAAATTATTACGCCGTCCAAAACAAAGTAAATGAAGCTCTTGGATGCGCATTTAGATATACTGAGGATCAAATCAAAGCGCAGGACGAAGCTCTTGGCACAACTACAGCTGAAACTGGGGCAACTACAGAGCTCACCGACGAAAAGAAAAAACTCATTAAAGAGATTGCTAATTTGTCTGAAGAAGAAATGCGAGCCAAAGGATATACTGAAGATCAGATAAACGCATTCAAAGAACTTAAAACGATATCCGAAAAACTTGGTATCCCGTTGAATGATTTCATTGACAATATGGATCAGATTAATGGGCGTTGGTTGCTTTTGCAGTCTTTTGTAAATATTGGAAAATCTATTTCGGCTGTTGTTGGAAGTATTGGTAAATCTTGGACTGATCTCCATGGAGCACTGTCAGTTGATGATCTTGGGAATAAATTGTTTAACGCTATAGGAGCATTTCATAGTTTTACGGCATCTTTGATTCCAACAGACGAAACCCTAGGTAAGCTTGAAAGAACATTCAAGGGCGTTTTCGCAATATTGGACATAATTTCTACTGTTGCTGGAGGAACGGCTAAGTTTGCTTTTCGTGGCTTGAACGCAGTTCTTAATGCTTTTGATTTGGATTTACTTGACGTTACGGCAGGAATTGGCGATGCAGCTGTGGCGTTCAGAGACTTTTTATTTAGCAATGACTTGGTAAATAAAGGGTTCGAAGCATTTGGCTCAGGGGTCAAAATGGCTGTTGAAGCGTTCGCAGATTTGGTCGATGCTATCGGAAATATACCTCAAGTCCAGGAGTTTATTGAAAACTTTAAGAATATTGACTGGTCTGAGATTGGAAACAATGTCGTCGAAGGATTAAAGAATGGGTTAGAGGCTGGTATTTCTTCTGTACCGGACATCCTTATTGAGATTGGTCAGAGTATGCTGTCTGCAATTAAAGGCGTACTTGGCATTCATTCTCCTTCAACAGAGATGTACGATATAGCAAAAAATGCAATCGCGGGCTTGGTGAATGGACTGAAGGATGGAATAACTGACGCGACAAGCGCATTGAAAGACGTTGGTTCAAACTTACTTTCAGAAGCACGAAAGTTAGATTGGGGTAGGATTTTTACAATTGGGTCGATAGGAGCATCCGTCATTGCTGGGATTGTAACTATCAATAAGATAATTGATATAATGGATAAATTCGCTACACCATTTGAAAAGTTTGGAAAAATTCTTGGAACTGTAAATGAAAGTATAAAAACAATTACAGAATCATTCTCTAAGAATTTAAAAGCTAAAGCGTTCAAAACCAGAGCTGAAGGTATCAAAAGTATGGCGATTGCTATTGGTATCTTGGCTGCATCTGTTTATGCGTTAGCTCAACTTGACCAAGGCGCACTCGCGAGATCGGTAGCAGCTATTGCTTTGCTATCTGGAATTCTTGTTGGGTTGGCTTTAGTTGTAAATAAGCTTAGCGAGGCGACCGTAACGTTGGATGGCGAAGGACGTGCTTTGAAACTCGACGGTTTGAAAACCGGACTTGCAGGAATAGGTGTCGCTCTTCTGATGTTAGCTGCAGTTGTTAAAATCATGGGTGGAATGAAACCGGATGAAATGATGCAAGGCTTTATCGGATTGGCTGGTGTCATTGTTGCCATTTCCATAGTATTGAAAACATTTGGTAAATGTGTAAAAGGTGAATCGGCTAAAAATATTGATAAAGCAGGTATAATGATAAAGAAAATGTCTGTTGCGTTGATATTAATGGTTGCGGCAATTAAGCTTATTGGACTTCTTTCCGCAGAAGACCTAGTTAAGGGCGTCGCATTCATGGGAGTATTCATCGTGTTTACCGGTCTGTTATCAGCAGTTACCAGACTGAGTGGAAAAGGTGTTAGTAAACTTGGTGGCATGATGGCTAAGATGGCAATTGCTATGGGATTGATGGTGGGTGTCTGTAAGCTTGCCGGTATGCTTTCCGCTGAAGAGATGCTCAAGGGCGCAGCATTTGCGCTTGGCTTTATTATATTTACGACAGCACTGAAAAGAGCAATCAAATCAAAAGATGATGCTAAATATCTGAAAATGGCTGGTGTTATAACATCCATGGCACTGGCTTTAACTATGATAGTTGGTGTCTGCAAACTTGTAAGTATGCTATCGGCTGGTGAACTGATAAAAGGATCTGTGGCCGTCGTTGCTTTTGGTGCGTTACTTGTAGCTCTTGTGAATGCTGTTAAAGCGACTGGACCGGAAGCGACAAAGATTGGTGGAACACTATTAGCTATGACCGCTGCAATAGGTATATTAGCTGGTATTTGTGTTCTTATGAGTTTGATGGATGTTAAGAGTCTAGCGAAAGGTCTTACAGTAGTTGGTTTATTGTCTGGTATGATGACGGCTATGGTTTGGGCTACCAGAGGAGCAAGCGATTGTAAGAAGAATCTGATTGTAATGACAGCTGCTATCGCCGTTATGGCGACGTCTGTGGCGGCGTTGTCGTTGCTCGATTCATCGAAGCTTATCGGTGCGACTGTTTGTTTATCAGCCCTTATGGCGACGTTCGCGCTAATGTCCAAAGCATCAGGAGCAGCCGGAAGCTCGATCAAAGGCGTGGTTGTTATGACAGTGGTTGTTGGAGCACTTGCTGGAATAGTGTACATGTTGGCGCAACTTCCAGTTGAAACAACATTACCAACGGTGACAGCTTTGTCATCGCTGATGCTGTCCCTATCAGCATCCATGCTAGTTATGAGTAAAGCCGGGAACGTGTCGGCAGGAGCAGTAGTAGCGGCAGCTGGTATGGCATTTGTTGTTACGGCACTAGGCGCAGTAATCACGCTGTTAAGTCAAAATGGAATGATGAATGTTCCTCTTGATACCGTTGTTTCTTTGTCCGCTCTATTATTGGCACTTTCTACATCTTGTGTGATACTTAGCAAAGTTGAACCGATAGCTGGAGCAGCTGCTTCTGGGGCTTTGAAACTTATGGGTGTGCTTGGTATTGTGTCAGCTGTCATTTTAGGAATTGGCGCATTAGTTAGTCATTTCGTAGATGAATCTGAATTGGATAAGTTGGTTACAACTCTAAGTAAGCTTGGCGAAGCTTTAGGAACGTTCTTTGGAAGCATCATTGACGGATTTCTCAATGGCGCTACTGATGGTCTTCCTGAAGTGGCATATAATCTGAAAGAGTTCATCAACACGTTCTCTGGAATTGACAATAATGCTGCTAATAAAGTTAACTCGCTGATAAACGCTTTGTCGGCACTCGGAAGTGCAAGCTTAAAGAATGCTATCGCCAACTTTTTGGGTCATGGACTTGGCGATTTTGGTGCTCAGATAGGTGATTTCGCAGATCAGATGAATACTGCGGCAGATGCTGTTGCTGGTATATCCGATCCCGGTTTGGATAACCTAAAAGCCATTGCAGACATTGGACAGTTATTTGGTGAGCTGCAGTCTACGATCAAACCGACTGGTGGGATATTAGCCGGTATCGCTACTTACGACATAGGTGATTTTGGCTGGGATATTGGTACGTACGCCCGAAATCTTAATCAGGCGGCATCGGCAGTAGCTGAAATCTCGGATGAAGGACTTACAAATCTCGGAACAATAGCCGATATCGGTATGGCGTTTGGGAAATTACAGAACACGATTGAGCCGACAGATGGGTTGGTGACTTTGATTTCCGAGAAAAGTCTTGGTGATTTTGGCTGGAATATTGGTACGTACGCCCGAAATCTTAATCAGGCGGCATCTTTTGTGGCGCAGATTTCGACTGATGGCCTTGCCAATTTAGGAAAAATAGCCGATATAGGAACAGCGTTTTCCGAGCTACAGTCTACACTTGATCCAACCGATGGAATCGTTACGTGGCTGGATGGCCATAAGGATATAGGAGATTTTGGTGAAGAAATTTCAACGTACGCGAGCAATCTTAACACGGCAGCTTCCGCAGTTGCAGAGTTATCTGACGATGGAATAACAAATCTTGGCGTAGTCGCTAACATTGGCGACGCCTTTGCTGATCTTCAGAAATCAGTAGGAGATGCTATTGATTTATTTGATGTGCTCGACGGAGCGACCTTAGATGGCTTTGGTGAGAAAGTTAAAACATATGCAGAAAATGTTAAGAAAGCGTCAGATGCCGTAAGCGGAGATAACGCAATTGACACCGAAGCGATAGCACGCGCTAAAGAAATGGGCGATTTACTCGTTGCGTTCCAGGAAACCATTCCGAAAAAAGGATGGTTTGACGGTATAGTTGATCTTGGTGAATTTTCTAATGAAATAACACTATTCGGTGATGCTATCGGCAATCTTAATGAGGCTGCTAGTAAGGGGGATTTATCTAAGACTAATGCTGTTATAACGTTCGCAAATAGTCTGAAAGCATTTACTCAGGATATAACTGACGGTGAACTGGCTACTCTTCAGAATTTTCCAGAAAAGGTCGGTTATGTCGCAGATGGAATTTCGGCATATTACGAGATTTTAGACGGCGTAGATACTGCGGCGGTAGCTTCTTCTATTAGCTCAGCATATAAGATCAAATCCTTTGTGCTGAGTCTCAGTAACTTCTCATCCGATGGAATTGAGAACTTCAAAGTTGAAGACCTTGGACAGTCGTTATCTGATTATGCAGGAAAAGTGGCATCCATGGATTTCACACAGATTGCTGGATCATTGACAGTAGCCTCAAGACTTGCAACTTTCATTAAAGGTCTCTCTGGACTCGATACAAGTGGAGTGAGCAGCTTTAAGAAAGCTGTTTCGACTCTTGGTCAGACAGATACAAGCAACGTTGCTAAAGCGTTCAGCTCTGCTTCTGGAGACATAACAAGTGCTGGAAATAGTATTGTCGAGTCTCTTTCCAAGGGTATAAGCAGTAAGAGTAGTGAAGCCACTTCAGCGGCATCTGGTGTGATTGACAAGATGAACTCTGAAATTATGCACAAAGCTTCTGTGTTTTTAGCAGCTGGTACAGCTCTTATACTGAAGCTTGCAGCTGGCATCAGAGAAAATAGTAGCTATGCCGAATCAGCAGCAAACTCAGCCGTAAGCAATGCGGCAAATTCTATACGAGGGTTCTATAGTAGTTTCCATGAGTCTGGCTCTTATGTCGGAATAGGACTCATTAATGGTCTTAATTCGCAGTATCAGGCAGTATACAATGCTGGTTACCGTTTGGGACAAGCAGCAATCCTAGGTGAACGTGCTGGACAGCAATCCCATTCGCCATCTAAACTGGCAGAACAGTCAGGTGTCTGGGTAGGCGAAGGTCTCGTTATCGGCGTTGATTCTATGGGGCGCAAAGTATATGAAGCTGGCGAATCTCTTGGCGAGAATGTTACCAGTTCTTTATCATCTGTAATTTCCAAAGCTTCAGATCTCTTTGAGATGAGCATGGATGCTGAGCCAGTGATTAGTCCAGTTGTGGACTTAACGAATGTGAAAGCTGCATCTAGCAGTATGAGCAGCATGTTCTCTGACTTATCTATTGGAACGAACGCTAATCTTAGAGCAGTTGACGTAATGATGTCCAACAGAGGTCAAAATGGAAATTCTGACGTTGTGGCTGCAATTAACAGACTTGGAAAGAAACTTTCAAATATGGGTAACACGTACAACAGTATAGACGGCGTTACCTATGACGAATCAAGTAGTGTAAGTAACGCAATTCAGACATTAACACGAGCTGTGGTAGTAGAAGGGAGGCGATAATAGTGGCTGATGCCAAAAAGAATACTTCAATGGTGACTTTAAGTAAAATCCAGATTCAGAATGGTACAGAACGCACTATGTTCGCCACCTGGACATGGAATAAGAGTCATACTTCTGGCTATAGGGTTATATGGAAATATGGAACAGGTCAGGGGAAATGGTTTTGGGCTTCTGATACGACTGAAACACAGAAACAAAGTGTATGGACAGCTCCGGAAAATGCAACGAAAGTACAGATTTGTGTCACACCAATTTCCGAAACCCATAAAGTAAATGACAAAGAACAGGCGTATTGGACAGGAAAACAGGCATATAGTAAGTCATATGTTTTTCAAAAGGCTGATGAAAAAGTTCCTGATAAAGCGCCTACTCCAGATGCTAAGCTGAATGAGTATACTAAAAATCAGCTGGATATAAGCTTGTCGAACCTAGACAACGATTGGTCTGCCGTCGGAGTCAAGTTCGCGATAAAAAGAGACGACTGGGATTACATGAATGAAATCGGAAGCGTCGAGATAAAAGATCGTGGAGCAAGTATTTCATATATTGTTGAACCTGGACATACATACAAAGCATGTTGCGCAGGATATAACAAGAAAGATCAGCTTGGAGATTATTCTGACTATTCAAGTGAAGTAGTTACAGCACCGTCCACTCCGGATCACTTCATAATTTCCAGAGCAGTGTCTTCCACATCTGTTGAATTGACTTGGGTAGAAGTCGCTAACTGCACGGGATACGAAATCGAATATACTACAAACGATGCATATTTCGACGCGAACCCAGATCAAGTAAGCAGCAAGACAATCGAGTCCACTGCGACGTATGCTACTTTTACTGGTTTGGAGTCTGGTAAGGAATATTATTTCCGAGTAAGAGCTACTAATAGTGCTGGTAATTCCGGATGGAGTATGCACGCTTCAGTTGTTCTCGGCAAGGAACCATCCGCACCTACCACGTGGTCGTCCACTACGACTGCTATGGTTGGGGAATCATTGAATCTTTATTGGGTTCATAATTCTCAGGATGGTTCTTACGAGAAAATGGCAGAACTTGAATTGACGGTGAATGGTTCTACCGAAACAAAAACATTTTATAACAACACGTCAGAAAACGATCAGGATAAAGCTCGTTCTTATTCGGTAAATACAGGGCAATATACGGAAGGTACAACTATTAAGTGGCGAGTAAGGACTTCCGGCATCACCGGTGCGTACAGTGAATGGTCTGTATTACGTGAAGTGAATGTATACGCACGCCCAACGGTTGCTTTAATTGTAACCAATCAAAATGGAGCAGTAATATCTTCATTATCCTCGTTTCCGTTCTATCTTAAAGCTTCTCCTGGACCGGCTTCTCAAAAGCCTATTAGTTATCATGTAGAAATTACAGCTGACGATGGTTATGAGACTGTCGATCAGGTCGGGAACGTGATTCGGATATCTGCCGGTGAGTCTATATACTCCAAATATTTCAATTCCAGTTCGATATTAATAGTTGAATTCTCGGCTGGTAATGTTGATTTTGAAAATGGCATGACTTATACGGCAACAGTCACAGTATCCATGAATTCCGGACTTAGCTGCAGCGCATCGAAAACTTTTACTGTTGATTGGGAAGAGACAATATCTGAACCTAATGCGGAGATTGGATATGATTCTGAGAGATATACTTGTCAGATAAGACCCTATTGTGAAGATATGGACGGAAATCTCATAAACGGCATATTACTGTCCGTATACAGAAGAGAATACAATGGCGAATTTATTGAGATAGCAAGCGGTCTTCCTAATAGTGCGTCTCACTACGTTATAGACCCGCATCCTGCATTGGACTACGCAAGATACAGAATTATAGCCACAGAGACTGCAACTGGTGCTGTTTCGTATTACGATGTACCTGGTTATCCAATCAACGAACCTGGTGTTATTATACAATGGAGTGAAGCATGGTCAGCGTTTGATGTGTCGGATGCAAACGAAGCTGATGTTGTTGATACACCTCCGTGGTCCGGATCGTTAATAAGAATTCCTTACAACATTGATGTATCGGATAAAGCAGATCCGGATGTAACTTTAGTTAAGTATGCAGGAAGAAAGCGTCAAGTAAGTTATTACGGAACGCAACTTGGGGAATCATCGACATGGAAAGTTGAAATTCCAGCTGATGATAACGAAACATTATATGCTTTGAGAAGACTCATGATTTGGACTGGTGACGTCTACGTGAGAGAGCCGTCCGGAAGTGGATATTGGGCTAATGTCAAAGTATCGTTCAGCCGAACTCATTGTGCACTAACTATACCAGTCACGTTTGATATTACAAGAGTAGAAGGAGGAATGTAACATGCCGGATTGGACGAAATCCATGCAGCAGTCCTTTGAATACTATATTGTTGACCCGGGTACATGGAAAGACGCCGATCAAATCGACACTGTAAAATCTTCAATCATAGAAAGAGATTCGGATGCCGAAACAAAAGGGTCTGCATCTTTTAACATCAATGAGAGACTCGGCGAATGTTACATCCGAGCTTACCTCATCACAATTCAAAATGGAGTTAGAGAAAAATACCCACTTGGGACATTTTTGATTCAGACCCCATCTTCAAGCTTCGATGGTATGGTTCATACAGTTAGCATGGAATCGTATACTCCACTACTTGAATTGAAAGAGAATCCTCCGCCTGTTGGTTATTTTCTTCCGAAAGGCTCTAATATCATGGAGGAAGCATACAAGATCATAAGAGAACATGTAAGAGCTCCGGTTGTTCAGGCAAAAAGCAACGAAAAGTTGTATAACGATTTCGTGGCAAATACTGACGATAAATGGATCTCTTTTGTGTCAGATTTAATAGCAAATGCAAAATTTGAATTAGGACTTGATGAATTAGGCCGTGTTCTGTTCTTACCAGTTCAGGATACGGCCACATTACGTCATGTAGCTGAGTTCAGCGATGGTAACAGTTCTATTCTCTATTCAGACATCAGTGAGGAGTATGACCTGTATGGTATTCCAAATGTAGTGGAGGTTGTATATTCAAAGAATAATTCGAATTTTTACGTAAGAGTCGTAAACGACGATCCGAATAGTCCGACATCAACCGTAAGTCGTGGCAGAGAGATTATATATCGTGATTCTAACCCGGAATTCTCTGGAGAGCCAACTAACTATCAAATCAAAGAGTACGCGAATAAGCTACTTCAAAAACTTTCCACTGTAGAATACAAAATCACTTTTTCACATGGTTATTACCCGATCCGGCTTGGGGACTGTGTGCTGTTAAATTATAAAGCTGCCGGGATAAACAATGTAAAAGCTAAAGTAATCAAACAGTCAATCACTTGTGAGACTGGCTGCAAGGTCACAGAAACGGCTGTATATACATCGAAATTGTGGGGGTGATAATCATTGAGTTTATCTAATGATGTCGTATCCCAGTTTGCGAAGACAGTAAACGGTAAAAATAAAGAAAAAACTGAAAGTACGGTTTATGGAACAGTAGTCATTTATGGAGGACAGAGATACGTCAAAATGGATGGCTCAGACTTGCTTACCCCTTGCGATACCACAGTAAGTGCTAATGAGGGAGAGCGTGTTACCGTTCTTGTGAAGAATCATACCGCCACCATCAACGGTAACCTTTCTTCACCATCAGCACGAACTGGGGATGTCAAAGATGTAAGGGAACAGGTTTTAGAAGTACAGCGGGTGGTTGCTGATAAAGCCACCATCAAAGATTTAGAAGCAGAACGAGCTCGAATCAAAGAATTAGTTGCCGATAATGTTGTGATCAAAGGACGCATGTCCGCAAGTGAAGCTGATATTGGAGAGTTGAAAACAAATAACGCAAAGATTACCGGTCGACTGGATGCCAATGAGGCAAGCATTAAGAAGCTGGATGCCGAGAAGTTAACCGCTAAGGACGCAGAGCTGAAGTATGCGACTGTTGAAAAGTTACAAGCTACAGATGCTAAGGTTGGTAATTTGGAAACAGATAACGTGTCTGTTAAGGGACGATTGGACGCTGCTGAAGGTAACATTAAGAATCTGAATGCTGATAACGTTGCCATTAACAAGCATTTGAGTGCTAATGATGCCGATATTAAATCCTTGCGGGCAGAAAAACTAAACGCAAAAGACGCTGATATCAAGTATGCGAACATTGATTTCTCCAACATTGGTATAGCAGCTATGGAGAAATTCTATTCTGAGTCGGGTCTCATTAAGAATGTGGTGGTCGGCGATCAAACCATCACTGGTGAATTGGTTGGCGTAACTATTCGAGGAGATTTAATCGAAGGCAATACTATTAAAGCTGATAAGTTAGTTATTAAAGGAGAAGATGGACTTTATTACAAACTTAACACGAATGGTTCTACCATTACTTCTGAACAGACGGACTACAACAGTCTTAATGGTACTTTGATTCAGGCTAAGAGTATTACAGCAGACAAGGTGGCTGTGACTGATTTGGTAGCTTTTGGAGCAGATATTGCTGGAAATCATATAGGAAATGGTGCTATATATTCTGGGGTAAAAACATCAGCTCTTAATACGACAAAAGGATTCTATCTCGGTTCCGACGGACAAGTTGGTATAGGCGATGCAAATCATTATATTCAGTTCTATAAGGGAGACAATGGAGAATTTCATCTTAGAATTAGTGCTGAAGACATTTTGTTCGGAAAGAGCAAAAAAACTATCGAAAGTGCAATCAGCGAAATAGATACAAAAGTCAACAATGTTAAATCCATAGTTGGTAAAACGTATACATATCAAATCGGTACAAATATGACAGATGTCCCTACAGGAGGATGGTCTATTTCGATGCCTAATGTTCCGCAAGGACAGTATCTGTGGACAAAAGAGACCACTTTATATTCAGATGCGAGTACTTCAGTTGGATATGTTGCTACCAGAATGGGCGTTGATGGAACAGGAGGAGCAACCGGTCCACAAGGTCCGCAAGGTCCTCAGGGCGTTAAGGGTGAAAAGGGAGCAACTGGTCCACAAGGTCCTCAGGGCGTTCAGGGTGTTCAGGGTGTTCAAGGTCCAAAGGGGGATGGTCTTGATGTTAAAGATACCAGAAACACCAACCAATCTCCAATCTGGTATATACAGAATTATCCGATGACAACAGTGAATGAGCTAAAATTGGCTAGTTCACTTGGTCTATCTGGTGAAAGTTATTGTTTATTAACAACATATGTTCCATGGAAAGATAGTACTGGAGGATATCCCAAACAGACGGCAAAGATAGAGAATCGTGAGTTGTGGCGAGTCGGCATTAATAATACGACATGGGGTAATTGGAACGATGCCTATTCCCTTGCAAGTTCTGCTGACATGGGAATAGCCAATTGGTGTTACAACAATGATCGTACCTATATCAACGGAGGACGATTATATGCCGGAACTGTTACAGCAACTCAGCTTGCAGCTGATTCAGTTACTGCTGACAAAATAGGAGCCGCTGCTGTAACCTCAGAGAAAATAGCTGCATTGTCTGTTACAGCCGCCAAGATTGATGTTGCCGATTTATTTGCGCAAAACATTACGGCAACAGGAACTATTAGCGGTTTGACATTAACGAGTGCAGACGTTGTTGCTAAAAGAATCATCGCTACAAAAGAAATCTCGTTGTCATGTAAAAACACTGCTGATGTCGAAAGGGTTCTTTATTACGATGGAACTTCTGTACGAGTTGGAAAATTACTCAATGCTGCCGGTGCACAAAGTGGGGCTGGATTCGAGTTCTTTGATAAAACAATCACTATGTATGGTAGTCTGAATCTATACAGCGGCGACATTACAATTCCTGGCAAAGTTCAGGGAAAAACAATAACTGCGACTGTAGACATGAATACTAATACCATATATGCATCTAATTGGTTTAGATCGCGCGGTACTACAGGATGGTATAGCGAGGATTATGGTGGTGGCTGGTATATGACGGATGCCGATTGGATTCGGGCATATAACGGAAAAGGTATAACAACCAATGGTAACATGTCCATTGGCGGTTATATTCAGAGTAATAACATAATAAATACAACCTTCGAATATCAGTCCAATAGAGGATCAGTAGATTGGCGCTTTGGTGCGGCAACGGGTACAGGCGATGAAAACTTCTTTGGCTTTTTTGACGCCAACAATAGAAAAATCCCACTGGCAATTGACGGAAATTTCGGAAACATTTACGTTGGGTTCAATGTGGGAGGTTCAGGTTCGAAGACTGCTGTAGGGATTTATCTTGGCGCTCAAGTGGATGGAAATAGAGCTTTTATTTACCACGGAGATTCGTACGCTGGATCAATATGGATTCAAACCAGACTTGATGGATCGTGGAAATGGTTTAGTCTCGGAAGGGTATGTAGCACAGCTCTTTCCGACATTCGACTAAAAGGTAACATAAGAGACACTGAAGTAGAAAATGCCACCAAAGTTATAGAATCAATGAAAATTCGTTCTTTCGAGCGAAAAGATTCTCATAAGAAATACAAGATTGGCTTTATAGCAGACGAACTCGAACAGCTTGTTCCTAACCTTGTCGATGGCGGCGGAGAAGTTGATGGACACCCATATTATAAATCTGTCAACAACTTGCAGATGCTCGCATATGTTGTGAAGTCAATGCAAGAACTCAATCAAAGAGTAAGTGAATTAGAAAAAGAAAACGAAAAACTCAAAAGAAAACTTAACTTAAACTAGGAGGATTAACATTATGGCATTAACAACATCAAGAAGTATTAGTTTATCAGGTCAGTCTATAATAAATGGAATAACAGTAGAAACATACAATGCGTCTGTAAGTGAAACAAATCCAGAGAGCATGTATATCAACCAGTCTACTGTAAACCATGAGATGCGCAAGGCGAATCGAGCCCAGTGTCGCAAAGACAGAGACGAATTTGAGGAACTTGCTTACAGTATCCAGGATGAAATAATTTCTAAAGTGGCAACAGCAAAGGAGGACTAAAACATGGATATTTCAACTTTAACTTCATTATTAACCGATCATTTTGTAGTGGTGATCTTTGCGGCTTCATTAATCGTGGGATATATTATCAAGAACACAACCATTTTCAAAAAAGTGCCAAATGATGATATTCCAGCCATTCTTGCTGTATTCGGAGGCATTCTTAACGCAGTAGTATCAGGACCGTCTGTGGAAACGGTTGTGTGGGGAGCTTTTATGGGATTGGCGTCTACAGGTGCGCATCAGGCGTTCAAGGCATTTGTGGAAGGTAAGAGAAGCACAGATACAATTGAGGGGGACAAATAATGCCGGAAGCAGGTTTTCTAATCACATCAGAGCAGATCATCTACCTCTGCGGATTTGTCGCGGCTGTTTGGGGAGTCTACAAAATTATCAAAGAACTTCGTAAGCCATCTGATGATTTGAGAGATAAGGTGGAAAAACACGAACGGCTCCTGGATAACGATAATAAGCGTATACATAAAATCGAGGAATCAAACCAGTTGATTCTCAGATGTATGCTAGATCTCATCAATCATGCGATAACCGGTAACGGAATCGAGAAAATGAAAGAGACAAGAGATGTTCTGCAAGATTTTCTGATTAATAATTGATAAGTAATGAAGAAAGAGGCTGCGTATATTTTACATGGCCTCTTTCTTTTCGCGAAAAGCACATGCTCCTTTATGAGAAAAACATACCTATTGAAGGAGGATTAGATTATGAATAAAAAGAATGAAAAAATTATAAAAGAATTAGTGTGGTTGGAAGCTGTCATAATGACGTATATAGTTACGTTCGTGTTGGTGATGCTTGGGTCAGCCTATGCTGGTGTAATGTTCTTTATGGTTGCATTCTTGGTATTTGGTTTCTGTTTCAGTGTGTGTGAAGAGAAAGATGAGGGTCAGCAATGACTCTCACTTTTTCTTTTAATTTTCCGTACGCAGGCGACGGTCTCCGTTGGTACTATCAAAACTAGAATGGAGGTAGTCAAAATGGAAAATAAAGAAGAAAAGAAGTTACTTACTGTGAAAGACTTGTGTGCATATTTGAGTATAGGAGAAACCAAAGCGAGAGAGTTGTTGCATAATCCTGATAATGGTTTTACTGTTCGAATAGGAAACCGATTATATGCTCACAGGGATAAAGTCGATGCTTGGTTATTGCGAAATATCTTTTAAAATGGTATATTTGGGGTAAGTTCAATTTGGATTTTCCCCATTACGGAAAGGAGTAGTACATATGGGAAAATCACTAAAAGGAAAAGAACTGGGTATCGGTATCACTCAAAGACAAGACGGCTTATATCAAGCTAGATTCACAAATCGCTTTGGAAAAAGGGAAACTTTATATGATAAGAACCTAAACAATCTCAGAACCCAAATGCGAAAAGCCCAGACTGCTGATGACAATGGAGTAAATCTGGTAAAAAGTAACATGACATTAGACGAATGGTATAAGGTTTGGATAACTACATGTAAAGGAAATTGTAGAAATACGAGCGTCATCCAGTATGGTCGGATTTATGACAGTGTAAAAAATGAACTTGGTTGGCGGAAACTACAATCTTTGACTCCTGTGCTACTGCAAAAAGCATTAAATGATCTTAAAAGCGATCAGCATAGACGAGACGTTAAAATGGTACTATCGAATATGCTAAGTAAAGCGATGGAAAATGACTTGTTAGTTAAAAATCCTGCGAAACATTTAGTCACTAGAATATGCAACGAACCTAAGAAGGAACGTCGAGTACTTACCATCAAAGAGACGGAGTTATTCATCGAGTATGCGAAGAACTGTCGATACTATAATTTGTTTATTGTTGCTCTTGAGACTGGAATGAGAATAGGAGAACTTGGTGGTTTGTTTTGGAGCGATGTTGATTTCAAAAAGCGAGCTATTTCTATAAACCGAACAATGTGCTATGTACAAGGTAAAAATGGATATTATTTCGAAACGCATAGTCCAAAAACAGTCTCCGGAAAACGACTGATCCCTATGACAAATAAGTGCGCAGAAGCTCTAACACGTCAAAAACTTATTCAGTCGTCATGTAAAAACACTGAATTTTCTGATTTAGTATTTTCAACAATGCGAAATCGTCCGTTGCAAGAAATGTCCATTATTACCTCAATAAACACTATATTAACCAACATGTCCAAAGATGGCATTCATATTCAAAAATTTCGTCCTCATGCTTTTCGGCATACTTTTGCAACAAGAGCTATAGAAAACGGAGTTAATCCTAAAACTCTTCAAAAGTTATTGGGACATAGTACATTACAAATGACGATGGATCTTTATTGTCATGTTACTGATGATGCCTTGTTTAACGAGATGAAAAAAATGGAAATATAGAAATGGTGTAAAAATGGTGTAGTAGTTCATAATGATTGTTGAGACTACTGAAAATACTGGGAAAGTCAGTACAATCATTAAAAAGTTCAGAAATTTTTAGGAGAGAGTGTACATCTCTCCTTTTTTATGCTAAAATGAGTCTGCATTGTGAAACACAGTGCGGGGGAATTTGTCTTTGTGTCTCGGGGAATAAGAAGTATCTGCTTATTATGGCATGAAGAACAGTCCCATTACTGTTCATTGGCAAAGCTGTGCGAAGTAAGTTTCAGGTATGGCGTGAGCAGTATCCTGTCAGTCCTGGAGAACTGCAGGTGAAAGATATGAATGAAATGAAACAGACCATCAGAGAACTGCCGGAGTCGTCACGTCCTTATGAGAAATGTCTGCAGTGGGGACCATCCGTGCTCAGCGACAGCGAGCTTCTGGCAGTGATCCTGAGAAGCGGTGTACAAGGCTGCAATTCTCTTGTACTCGCCAATCAAATCTTAAGTCTTACGAAAGATACCTCCTATCCGGGACTTCTGGGACTTTTACATATGTCCATTCCGGATCTGATGAAGGTGAACGGAATCGGGAAAGTCAAGGCCGTCCAGCTGAAATGTATCGGGGAGCTTTCCAAGCGGATGGCGTCTGCTGTTGCCAGACCAAGACTTTCTTTTAACGAACCCATCACGATAGCAAAATACTATATGGAACGTCTCCGGCACGAAGAGCAGGAAATATTGATCGTTATGCTGCTGGATGGAAAAAACCATTTTCTTGGCGAGCAGATGCTTTCCCGGGGAACCGTGAATTCAACTCTGATCACTCCAAGGGAGGTTTTTATGGAAGCATTGAAGTTTCACGCTGTAAGTGTGATCCTGGTTCATAACCATCCAAGCGGAGATCCTACGCCCAGTGAATGTGATAAGAAAATTACAGAGCGTATTTACCGGTCTGGGGAGATTCTTGGGGTGAAGCTTCTGGATCACGTTGTGATCGGTGACCAGAGATACATTAGCTTTAAAGAACAGGGAATGATGCCGGAGGAATGATCCGCCGGAAGTGCTGACGCCGTCTGTAAACCAGTGGCGGGTATTTGTTTTTGCAGGGCATAGTAATGATGAAGGGACAGATATATGCTGTTTGAAAAAACATATGGAATAGACCTTGGAAGCAGTTCCGTCAAGGTCTATTCCATGATTCGAAATAAAAGCTACATTGAGAAGAACATGATTGCGGCCAAGGGCCGCAAAATCATAGCCGTGGGCAACGAAGCGTATGAAATGTTTGAGAAAGCACCCTCTGATATTTCCGTAAGTTCGCCGATGGCTTTTGGTATGATAGCCAATCTGGAACTGCAGGAAATTGTACTTTACAGTATGATGAAAAAAATTGATAAAATTTTGGGAATAGGCTCTGTCATGTACTTTGCAGTTCCTCTGGACATGACTGCTATTGAAAAAAGAGCTTATTATCAGGTGGCGAATGGACATTGGCTGCGGAAGAACAGGGTTTACATGGTAGAGGCTCCTATTGCAGATGCCATAGCTATGGGTGTGGATCTGGAGAACAATGCAGGAAGCATGATTGTAAATATTGGTGCCCAGAGTACGAATTTTTCCATTGTTACGGGAGGCCGTATTATCATAAATAAGAAGATTCCAATTGGCGGACGTCAGATGAATGAGGCAGTGTGCAGTGAAGTACGCAAGCGTTATAATCTTCAGATCGGCACCCGTACAGGGAAGCGGCTGAAGCTGGTAATGGGACGGCTTGCAGACCAGCACAAGCAGGCCCGTAAGGTTGTAGGAATTGACAGTGTTTCCGGTCTTCCCAGGGAAGAGGTTATTTCTGCCTATGTAGTCAATGCGGGAATCATGAACTGTGTCAATGAGATCGGTGCCCAGATGAAAGTTTTTCTGGAACGTATCCCGCCGCAGATCTCCTACCACATTGCGAAAGAAGGCATTTTCCTTACCGGAGGGAGCACCAGAATCCCTCATATTGATACATATCTGGCAAGTTATACAGGCTATTCTTTTAACCTGTCAGATCTTTACGAAACTTCAGCTGTCAAAGGGCTGGAGAAGATCATCCACGACAAAGAACTTCGTAAATGGGCTCAGCCCATCACACAAAGAAAATTATAGTAACTGTGAAGGTACTGAACAGTTATAAATCATAAATTTTTAGGGGTGCCATTTTATGAAAAACCTTAAGAAAAAATTTCGATTTCGCATAAATCTGAAAAGTAAACATTTGCTGGCGATTATGACACTTTTCTGCCTGAGCTGTATTGTTGCTACATTTGCTTCAGGAATTTCCACGGCTCCTTTGCAGGAAACAGCAGGAATTGTCATAGTTCCTTTTGAAAAAAGCATTGAAAAGATCGGCAGTATGGTCCGTTCCGTCAGGGACAGCTTCAAGGACAAACAGGATCTGCTTTTTGAAAATGAAGAGCTGAAAGCAGAACTGGACAGCCTGACTACACAGAATAACAAACTGATTCAGGATCAAGGGGAATATCAGAGACTGAAAGAGCTTTACAATTTGGACCAGACCTATGAGGACTATCCGAAGGTAGCTGCGACTATCATTTCCAAAGATCCTGGAAACTGGTACGATACCTTTATGATCAACAAAGGTTCTGATGATGGGATAAGGGTCGATAATAATGTGATCGCAGGCAAGGGGCTTGTTGGAATTGTCACAGAAGTTGGTTCCTCCTGGGCTACTGTCCGTTCCATTATTGATGACAGTAGCAGTGTAAGTGCCATGACAGTAAGCACTTCTGATAACTGTATTGTAAACGGAGACCTGGAACTGATTGATGAAGGAAAGCTTCGCTTTGAGCAGCTTTATGATCAGGAGAACAAGGTGACTGTCGGGGAACGTATTGTCACTTCCAATATCAGTGAGAAATTTGTAGAAGGATTGTTTATCGGCTATGTAAGCGAAGTGCAGGTAGACAGCAATAACCTGACTAAGACAGGAACCATTGTAACACCTGTGGATTTCCTTCATTTGAAGGATGTATTTGTTATTACTGTGAATAAGCAGGATCTGGTAGACGGAACCGCGCAGGTGGAAGGTAATTCTGACAGCGGCAGTTCTGACAGTACCTCTGGCGACAGCAGTCAGGAGAGTAGCGACAATACTGACGGCAGTGCAGCAGACGGACAGGAGGGCGCAGATGAAGGGTAAGATTGTCTATTTTCTTACGATCGTAATATGTTTTCTTCTGCAGTGTACGGTTATGGATCTGATTTCTATTGGCTCTGTAACTCCTAATCTGATGCTGGTTTTCTGTGTATCCATGGGGCTTATGCGCGGGCGCAAAAGCGGCCTTTGGGCAGGATTTTTTTCAGGGCTTTTTGTGGATCTGTTCTTTGGATCCGTATTTGGATTTTATGCTTTGATCTATATGTATATTGGTTATTTAAGTGGATATGCGCACAGGATTTATTACGATGATGATGTGAAGGTTCCTATGTTTCTGACTGCAATTGCAGATCTTTTATATAATCTGTCTGTTTATGGGTTGCAGTTCCTCCTAAGAGGCAGACTGGGACTTGGGACTTATCTGTACAGGATCATTATCCCGGAAATGTTTTATACGGTATTTATTACCTTGATTGTATACCGAATTTTCCGTTACATAAACTATCACTACATGAACATAACCAGGAAAGAAAGTGAGTCAATTTGGGTACTAAAATAAAACGAATTTACAAAAAAATCAGTTTAAAACGAACAACAGTCCTGATCTTGGTATTTGTGATAATGTCAGTTGTTCTGGTGCGTAGATTATTTGATCTGCAGATTATTCAGGGAGAGGATTACATCAGCAAATTCCAGGCCAGGACAACCAAAGAGCGTGTGCTCAAGAGCACCCGCGGAAATATTCTGGACAGAAATGGTGATATTCTTGCATCTAATGTGCTTTCCTATTCTCTGACACTGGAGGATAATGGAACTTACACTTCTACAAGGGAGAAGAATCTTACATTAAATGGTGTAGCCTATCAGGTGCTTCAGATTCTTCACAGCAACGGAGATGATATTACCCATTCCTTCCATATTGTGGTAGATAAGAATGGAGAGTATGCTTTTGATGTTGCTGAGGGCTTTACCCTGAACCGTTTCCGTGCTGATATTTATGGACAGGCATTGATCGATGATTTGAAAGATGAACAGAAGACGGCGACTGCGGATCAGATGATGGAGTTTCTCACTGGTTCCGAGAAATTTTCTATCGTTCTTAGCGGTGATCGTGCTTATACAGAGGATGAACTGACCTCCCATGGTCTGCCTCTTACTTTGACCAAGCAGGAAATGCTTGATATTGCAACTATCCGCTATGAATTGAATACCAACAGCTTTAAGAAATATATGCAGGTTACCATTGCTACCAATGTCAGTGAAAAGTCGGTAGCTGCGATCATGGAGAATAAGACCGGACTGCAGGGAATTGATGTGGTTGAGGATTCCATCCGCCAGTATATTGATGATGAAAGTATGGCACCAATCCTTGGCTATACAGGTAAGGCTTCTTCCGAGGAGCTGACAGAGCTTCGGAAACAGAATCCGGATTATTCCAATGATGCGATCGTAGGTAAAGCAGGAATTGAGCAGTATATGGAACTTACCCTTCAGGGAACAGACGGCAAGGAGACGGTTTCTGTTGATAACCTTGGAAAGGTTCTGAAAATTGACGAGGATACCAAAGTAGAGCCGGTTGCGGGAGATGATGTGCAGCTTACTATTGATACTGACTGGCAATCGGCAATCTATCAGATCCTCAAACAGCGTGTGGCGGGTGTTCTTCTGACGAAAATTGATGCGGCAAAGACTTTTGATTACACGTATGTCACAGATGCCAGTCAGATCCGTATTCCTATTTATGATGTATACAATGCCCTGATTTCCAACAGTGTGATTGACATCACCAAATTCAGCAATGAGGATGCCTCTGATATAGAAAAAAATTTATATGCCAAATTTCAACAAAAGCAGCAGAGAGTTTTTGATACAATAAGCACGAAGCTGAATGGCTCAAACCCGCCAGCCTATAAGGATGAAGATGAAGAAACACAGGAATATCTGTCTTACATCTGTAATGACCTTCTTAGAGACACGCTTGGAATTATTTCCAAAGATGCCATTGATACATCAGATGCTACTTACAAGGCCTGGACAACAGATGAAACCATCAGCCTGAAGGATTACCTGACTTATGCCACAAGCCAGGGCTGGATCGACATCAGCAGCTTTTCACCGGAAGGAGAGTATCTGGATTCTGAGGAAATTTATCAGGCACTGACAGCATATATTATCGACTATCTCAGTACAGATACTGGATTTTCCAAGCTCCTTTACAAATACATGCTGCAGGAAGATACAATTTCCGGACAGGAAATCTGCCTGGTGCTTTATGAGCAGGGAGTCCTTGACAAAAATGATGATGATTATGAGAATCTGGCTTCCGGAGCAATGGGAGCTTATGATTTCATGATCAACAAGATATACACTCTGGAGATAGAGCCTGCACAGCTGGCATTAATGCCATGCTCAGCGTCCGCTGTGGTTGTAGATGTAAAGACTGGAGATGTAGTTGCACTTGTTTCCTATCCCGGATATGACAATAATCGTCTGACCAATGATATGGATACAGATTATTATGCAAAACTGGCACTTGACCAGTCCAGTCCGTTCTTCAATAAAGCGACCCAGCAAACCACTGCACCAGGTTCCACTTTAAAGCTTCTTTCAACAATTGCAGGAATGGAAGAAGGAATTATTGACGAAGGTACATATATTGAATGTACCGGAACTTTTGACTATGTAGATCCGCCTATTAATTGCTGGTATAAGAATGGTCATGGAAGTCTGGATATCCGTACAGCAATCGAGCAGTCCTGTAACTATTTCTTTAACATGATCGGTTTTCAGCTGGGAAAAGTTGGGGACAATGAGTTCTCCGAGGTGCAGAGTCTGAATAAGCTTCAGGAATATGCCTCATTGATCGGTCTGGATCGGAAGACTGGAATCGAGCTCTCAGAGGCAACTCCGAAGGTTTCCGATGCCAAAGCAGTTCCATCCTATATGGGACAGGGAAATAACCTGTTTACTACATCAGAACTGGCTCGTTATGCTACTGTTATGGCTACTTCCGGAAATGTATTTAAACTGACTCTTCTGGACAAAGTAATGGACCCGAAGGGAGAGGTGATTCAGGAGTATGAGCCGGAAATCGAGGATGTGGTAAATATTTCTTCAAATATCTGGGATGTGATCCATGATGGTATGCGTCGTGTGATCCAGACTCATTCCCAGTTTGATGGTCTTGGAGTAGAAGTGGCAGGTAAAACCGGTACAGCAGAGCTGGATCTTCGCCATCCAAACCATGGTCTGTTTATCGGTTATGCGCCGGCCTCTGATCCGGAGTATGCGGTGGCAATCCGTATTGCCAATGGATACAGCTCCGGTAATGCATGTCTGATTGCTAATGATATTTTTAAATATATGTACAATCTTGCAGATAAAGATTCTATTCTCACAGGTATTGCTTCTACAGATACCAGTGATACATCGAATGACTAAAAACGATTTTGCTGCTGTTTATAGTCTGATCAGCAGTACTGGATATGCCTGCCGGGAGTGTTCCGGCAGGCATATCCATAAGAGAAATACCAGGATTTTGGAACATTTTGTTTAGGAGGAATCAGAAGAAATGGGTGAAGTCATTGTCATTACATCCGGAAAAGGCGGTGTAGGAAAAACCACTACAGTTGCCAATATAGGAACTGGTCTGGCTATGATGGGAAAGAAAACCGTGGTTGTGGATACGGATATTGGTCTTCGTAATCTGGATGTTGTGCTTGGGTTGGAGAACCGGATCGTATATAATCTGGTAGATGTGGTGAATGGAAGCTGCCGTCTGAAACAGGCTCTGATCAAAGACAAGCGGCATCCGGAGCTCTATCTGCTGCCATCTGCGCAAACTAAGGATAAAACCGCCGTATCACCGGAACAGATGATCAAACTGACGGATGATCTGCGGGAGGAGTTTGATTATATATTGCTGGACTGTCCGGCTGGAATTGAGCAGGGATTTAAGAATGCCATTGCAGGTGCAGATAAAGCTCTTGTAGTGACGACCCCGGAGGTATCCGCAATTCGCGATGCGGATCGTATCATTGGTCTTCTGGAAGCAAATGATCTGCGGGATATCCATCTGATCATCAACCGTCTTCGTCCTGACATGATCGCCAGGGGAGATATGATGTCTGTGGATGATGTGACAGAGATTCTGGCTGTAGATCTGATTGGAACTCTTTTAGATGACGAGCAGATTGTGATAGCAACCAATCAGGGAGAGCCTCTTTCTGGTAAAAATTCTCAGGCAGAGGAGGAATACCGGAATATTTGTAAACGGCTTATGGGCGAGGAAGTTCCCTTTGCAGAACTCAGACAGAAGAAAGGTATGTTTTCACGACTGTTTAAAAGACATTGATATTCAGGTAATAATTAGTTACGCAAAATAGCATGTTGGTTGTTTGTAATAATGTTATGTCAACTAATGCTCTGAAATGGAGGGATTTTGCATGAAGACCTTTTTAAATGAAAGAAGGCGTTCAGCAGGATATGCTCGCGACAGGATGAAACTTCTTCTTATCTCAGAACGCATAGAATGCTCTCCACAGATGATGAAAATGTTAAAAAGCGATCTGGTACATACAGTAAAGAAGTATGTGACCATAGAGGAAACTAAAGTGAAAATACAGATATCACAGGAACCGCCTGTCTTAATGGCGTATATCCCTGTGTTGATGAAAAAGGACAGATAAATTTATGATTAAACAGTATAAGCTACGTTTTTACAATTTTAAACTAGTGATCCTTCTGACTGCGATCAGTCTGTTTGGAGTGCAGCTGGTAGCAAGTGCATCGCCAGATCTTCGAAATAAACAGCTTTTGGGCGTTGTGATGGGGCTTGTGTTGCTGGTGATCTTATCGTTAATGGATTATTCCTGGATATTGAATTTCCAGTGGATCATGTATGGTTTTAATCTGCTTATGCTTATTGGTGTACGATTGTTCGGAAGTGAGGCTGGAGGTGCGTCCAGATGGCTGGATATCGGTGGTTTCCGTTTTCAGCCTACCGAGCTTTCCAAAGTTATTATTATTCTGTTTTTTGCCAAGTTTTTTATGGACCATGAAGATGATATCAATACTTTCAGGGTGCTGGCAGAATCAGTGCTCCTTCTGGCTGTTCCATTGGCTCTTATTTATGCACAGCCGGATATGAAAAATACCATTACGGTAACCATTATTTTCTGTATTCTGCTGTATATAGCAGGACTGAGTTACAAAATCATCGGAGGTGCGATCCTGATCGCGGTTCCCCTTCTGATCATATTTTTGTCTATTGTTGTGCAGCCGGATCAGACTTTGATCAAGGATTATCAGAGAACACGTATTATGTCTTTCCTTTACCCGGAAAACGAGGAATACCAGGAGGATATTGAACAGCAGAATAACTCGAAGACGGCGATTGCCTCCGGAGAACTGGTTGGAAAAAAACTTACCGGGGATGACCAGGTTTCTTCTGTAAATGCTGGAAACTTTGTTGCAGAGAACCAGACCGACTTTATCTTCGCAGTTGCCGGAGAGGAGTATGGATTTATAGGATGTACAGCTTTGGTTGTATTATTGCTGTTGATTTCAGTTGAATGTATCAGGATGAGCCTTAGGGCCAAGGATCTGGCCGGGAAGATTATCTGTTGCGGAATTGGCAGTGTTGTAGCTATACAGAGTTTTTTGAATATCTGCGTTGCTACTGGACTGGCACCCAATACTGGTACACCTCTTCCTTTTGTAAGTTATGGTCTGACTTCCCTGGTCAGCTTGTTTATTGGTATGGGGCTTGTGATGAATGTAGGTCTGCAGAGCAGTACTTATAATAAAGAACTTAAGAGAAAAGAAATTGATAAGAAAGAGGAATATTTATGACAGCCGCAAAAAAGAAGAACTCAAGACGTAAACAGGCAAGATTTCGAAGCTCCAGAAGAAAGAGAATCAGAAATACTGTTCTTTTACTGTTGCTTTTGGTTGTGCTTGGCGGTACTGGGATCGGTGCAATTTATGTTCTCCGAAATGGAACTGTTTTTGATAAGCTGGAGGATGCATATGTAGCTTCCAGAGAGTTTTCTGGTGGAATTACAGACTTAGACAGCCTGAGAGCTGATGGTTTTGCTAAGAATTTGTGTGTGGTCGTATCAGATGTTCCGATGGATGGTGTTTCCCTTGGGGAAAACCAGAAAGGACTTCTTCTGGATCTGGATGACAGAAAGGTGCTTTATTCCAAACAGGCACTTCAAAAGGTATACCCGGCAAGTATCACCAAGATCATGACAGCTATGCTGGCACTGAAATATGGAAATATGGATGACGTAGTAACCATTACACAGGAGAATCTGAATCTGGAGGAGGGTTCACAGGTTTGCGGCTTTTGGGCAGGTGACCAGGTGACTATGGATCAGCTTCTTCATTGTCTGCTGGTTTATTCAGGTAATGACGCAGCAGCGGCTATTGCAGAGCATGTGGGTGGTTCTACAGATGGGTTTGTGGAGATGATGAACAGTTATGCCAGGGAACTTGGCTGTACCGGAACTCATTTTACCAATCCTCATGGACTGCAGGATGAAAACCATTATACCACTCCCTATGATATCTATCTGATGCTAAAGGAAGCTTTGAATTATCCAGAGTTTACTCAAATTACACAGTCCGGATCTTATACAGTAGAATATACTCATGCGGACGGAAGCAGTGCAAGTACCACATTACTTGCCACAGACCATTATCTTACAGGAGAAGCTACCCCTCCTAAGAATGTGACTATTCTGGGTGGAAAGACCGGTACTACGGACAATGCAGGTAACTGTCTGGCGTTGCTGAGCCAGAATGCTTATGGAAAGCCGTACATTTCCATTGTAATGGGTGCATCCACAAAAGACGAGCTTTATGAGCAGATGTCGTCCCTCTTGCAGAATATAAACTAGAGCCTGTTTGAAAAATCATCCTGGGTCAATATAGCAGAAACTTAATTTTCGATGTACTAGTCAGTCTGTTTATGAATCGTAGCCACAATTGAGAAAAATAGACAGAAATATCAAAAAAACTCTTGAAAATTTAGAAAAATTATACTATAATATGAAACATATTAAACAAGGTTTTTGGTAAAAATTTAATATCATATTGTCTAAGGAGGAAAACATCATGGTTGAACTGATCGTAGGAAAGAAAGGCAAAGGCAAAACAAAAGTGCTCTTAGACAGAGTAAACGGTGCGGTGAAAGAAGCCAACGGAAGCATTGTTTACCTTGACAAGAGTACCAAACATATGTATGAGCTTAACAATAAGGTACGTCTTATCGACGTTTCCTCTTATCCATTGAAGAATGCAGATGAGTTCGTTGGTTTCATCTGTGGTATTATTTCTCAGGATCACGATCTTGAGCAGATTTATCTGGACAGCTTCCTTAAGGTTTCCAAGTTGGAAGACGCTGATGTTACAGATACACTTGATCAGCTGGACAAGATCGGTGAGAAATACGGAATTTCAATAGTTGTAAGTATTTCGCTTGACAAAGAAGAGATTCCGGAAGCATTACAGGATAAGATTGCAGTAGCATTATAATCTCGGATGATATGATATTGCAGCTATAAATTCAGTAAAACCAAATTAGAGGTACATAAGGACATGACTCGACTGTGAGGCATGTCCTTTTTTGAGGTGCGCCTTAGAGCGTGTTTGAAAAAGATTCCTACAATCTCCCACAAGTTGTGAAGCACATCTTGCAGAAAGTCTTGTTTTGCGGTATGTTCCTGGATTGATTTACAATAATAATATTATGTAAATTAAATGCGGCGAGTACAACAATTGCACGTGTGTAGCAGATATTAATCTTCACGCAGTTTTACAGCAGTGGCTGCCTGACGCCGTCTGGAATCGTCTAAGGCTGCATAATGCTTCTTGGTAGTATTCACGTCCTTATGGCCTAAAACGTCCGCTACAAGGTAAATATCGCCTGTTTCCTGGTAGAGGGCGGTGCCGTAGGTACTGCGGAGTTTATGAGGGGTGATTTTCTTGGTGGTGGTAACCTGGCGGGCGTATTTCTTGACCAGGTTTTCAACGGCCTGGACCCCAATTCGTTTGCGCTGGGTAGAGTAGAAGAGAGCGTGTTCGTGGCCTTCTACAGGAATAATGTTCTTGCGTACTTCCAGGTAGTTTTTCAGAGCTTTTTCTACTTCAGGACCGAAATATACAACCATTTCATTTCCACCTTTTCGAGTAACCTTGATTCCATTATTTTTGAAATCTACGTCTTCTATGTCAAGACCTACACATTCAGAAACACGAACGCCTGTTCCGAGCAGGAGAGTAACGAGAGCGAGGTCCCGGTCTTTGGTCTTTTCATAATATACCTTTTTCTGGCCGGTAAGTTCGTCCCCACCATGCTCAATATAATCCAGCAGCAAGGCAACTTCATCAGCTTCCAGGCGGATGATACTTTTTTGATGAATCTTTGGAACGTCCACAAGGACGGTAGGATTTGTGTGAATCATTTCACGTTTAAAATAATATGCATAAAAACTTCGCAATGAGGACATTTTTCGCTTCAGACCACGTTCGCCATTGGTTTCCGTTTTATCCCCGGCCTGGTAAACTTTCAGGTATTCTTCATATTCCTCAAGATCAACGGCTGTGAGCTGATCCAGGACATCCACAGTAAAGGCATCTATAGACCAGTCCCTGAAGGCTGGATTTTGTTCCAGAAGAAACTGAAAGAAAATGCGGATGTCATATGCATAGGAAATTCTGGTTTTAGTTGTGGTACGCGGTTCAATGGCACGAAAGAAATCCCTGCAAAATGGCGGCAAGGTTTTCAGAACATCACGAAGCCGCAAGGTATTTTCAATGTCATTCTGTTCGTGGTAGGTGACTTTTTTATCCATGAAAAATTCTCCTTTAGCAAGTAATTATGTTTAGCTGCAAATAATAAAAGTTGCTCAAACACATTTTAGTCCAAATAGCCGGTTATCCGGGGAAGTGGCTCCTCTTTATACTAATCTATATGAAAAACTCGGGTTTGTCGTATAGATCTAGATGAGGGGTATAACGCCGAATCAGCCACTTCTTCTGGCTGTTTTCGGCGTTTTTCAGAATTTCATTAAATGTTAAAATATAATTGATGGTTCGACTGCATTCATTATGCAGTTACAGACGATTCTGAACATCTGGCGCACCGGTTTCAATAAAGCTTGGCCGGTTTCGTTACAATTGCTGTTAATTTTACATGATCGATTCGTCCAACATCACTGTAAACGGTCCATCGTTTTCCAGTGAAATTTTCATATCAGCGCCAAAAATACCATGCTGAACAACTGGAACAACTTTTGCAGCTTCCTTTAGCATGTATTCATAAAGTTCATTTGCCTGTTCTGGCGCACCGGCTTCAATAAAGCTTGGCCGGTTTCCTTTTTTGCAGTTGGCATATAACGTGAATTGCGAAACCATCAAAAGCTCCCCATTTACATCTGCCAGGGAAAGGTTTGTTTTGCCATTTTCATCTTCAAAAATTCGAAGTCCTAGCATTTTTTTTATATATTTGTCTGCAATTTCCCTGGTATCATTCTGACCTATGCCGACCAGTACAAGAAAGCCCTTCCCAATATTTCCGATAACTTCACCATCTACTTTTACGCTTGCATGATTTACACGTTGTATTAAAAGCCGCATGTTAATTTCCGTCCTTTTTACTGTTTTGTTTTTGTCTGTACTCTTCTATCAATTGTCTGACTTTTTGATAAATTATCACAGAATATTTTTTTATAAGGATCCAGATTGTAGTCAGGATTTTCTGGATCGTTTTTAACAAAGTAAGGGTAAATTTCAACATTGCAGTGCGTCTGGGTGTCTCTCTCTTCTTCGGCTCTTCTGCCGGGAAAAGAACGGGTTCATGTGTTTCCGGATCCAGACAGTCAATGTTGGTGTATTTTTGCTCCTCATCTGGAACCTGCTTATAGATCAGGCTGATATGGACAAGCCTGCCAAGTGCCGCGTAAAGCACTGCAAAAACAGGAACGCCAATGATCATACCTGGGATTCCAAAGATTCCACCGCCAATAAGGATGGCGACAATGACCAGAAAACTGGAAAGTCCTGTGGAATCACCAAGAATCTTCGGTCCAAGAATATTGCCGTCAAACTGCTGGAGAACAAGAATAAAAATTGCAAAATAAATAGCCTGCAGCGGATCCACCAATAAGATGAGAAAAATACTTGGGATTGCTCCGAGGTAAGGTCCAAAAAATGGAATTACGTTGGTTACACCAATGATCACACTGATCAAAAGTATATATGGCATATTCAAAAAGTTCATACCAATATAACACAATACGCCAATGATGGCAGAATCCAAAATCTTACCACTGAAAAATCCGATAAAGGTTCTATTGGTAAAACGCATGGAATGGATGATAAAATTCGCATGCTGGGTATTAAAAATTGCGTAGGTGAGCATTTTTGCCTTGGCAATGAATCCCTCTTTATCTGCCATCAGGTACAGGGAAACGATAGCTCCGATGAGGAAATTCTTCAGAAAATTAATTAATTCAAACACACCTGCGGAAATATTTTTTAGCATTTCCTGCATCTGCGGAAGGATATTCGTAGTCAGGTAGTCCTGCGCTGTGGTGATGGACTGATTCAAAGTGTCCAGTGCATCACTGTTCAGATTCCATTTCTCAATGAAAGACTGCAGCCATTTCTGAATAACCTTCACATAGGCTGGAAAACTGTAGATCAGACCCATAATACTTCGGATCAGTTCTGGCAGAATCATCATAATAAGGGCATAAATAAGAGCAAGGAAGAGAAACATACATAAAATTACGCATGCCCACCGAATTGCCTTGCGCCCCTTCTTTCCTACTGATACTTCCTTCCTGGCAAGAAGCGGATAAATGATTTTTTTCTCCAGGAAATTTAATACAGGGGTCAGTAAAAAGGCAATCACGACCCCATAAACAATAGGTGTGAGAATCCCCAGAAATGTCTGAATTCCTGTAATCAGTGTCTTCATATGGAAAACACCATAATAAAAGAGCATACTGGCTGCGATTACAAGGAAAGAAGTTACTCCCCAGCGAACATGTTGATTGTCCCAGCGTAATTTCATATTCTAATATCGTCCTCCTGAAACATGAATGCAAAATATGTGTTACTGTCTGCTGTTTGCACAGTAACCAATAAGTGTCTGTACTGTTATTTATTTAACAGCGATTGCTATCTATTATAACACAGTTTTGTCTCAATGTCTCATTAAAAAAATATAAAGTGGCGATGGCGTTTGAAAACAGGAACCGAAAACAGGAATTGAGATGCAACAAATTACAAAAGGAGCTCTCTTTCGAGAACTCCTTATTTTCACATGATTCTGTATATTATTTCTTAAGGTCATCAAAAATATGTATGGTATTGATAATCGCCTGGGCAGCACCTTCGATACCAAGCACACTGCTGTCAACGCTTAAGCTGTAGCCCGCTGCTGCACCCCATTTCTTATTGGTGTAGTAATTATAGTAACTTGCACGGCTCTTATCTGTTTTGGTGATCATATCTTTGGCTTCTTTAGGTGTCTTATTGTATTTGCCTGCAATACGCTTGATCCTCCAGTCCAGATCAGCATGAACAAAAACACTGAAACAGTCTTTATTATCTGCAAGAGCATAATCTGCACAGCGCCCTACCATAACACAGGGGCCTTCTGCAGCTAATTTCTTGATGGCTTCGAACTGTGCCAGGAAAACCTTGTGGTTCATAGGCATGTCTGTAAATCCAGCAGAAGAATATCCAAAAGAATAAGTATCCATTACAAGAGAATACAGAAAGCTGTTAGTTGGCCTCTCATCATGATTCTCAAATAATTCCTTGCAAATACCGCTGTCGTTTGCAGCATGCTCCAGAAGTTCTTTGTCGTAACACTTGATTCCAAAATATCTGGCTACTTCCTGACCAATCTGCCTGCCGGCGCTTCCATATTCACGTCCGATGGTAATAATTGAACTTGTTGTATTGTTCATATCTGCCACTCCCTTCTGCAATTCCTTTGTTACTGTTCACTTCGTGACTGGCAATTCATAGGAATTTTGTAAGATTATTATACACTACATCAGGGTAAACTGACAACTATTTTCTTAATTTTTCTAACAAATTGAGAAAATATTCTGGCAAAGGTGCGGAAAATTCCATATACTCTCCTGTTCTTGGGTGAACAAAGCCCAAAACCATGGCATGAAGAGTCTGTCCCTGGAGATGATAAGGATTTTTGCCTGAGCCATAGATCTCATCGCCAAGAAGAGGATGTCCAAGGCTGGTCATATGTACACGGATCTGATGGGTACGACCGGTTTCAAGGCGGCACTCGATATAAGTCGCATTCCCGAAACGTTCCAGGACTTTATAATGGGTGACAGCGTCTTTTCCATTTTTGTAGTTGATCGCCATTTTTTTTCGGTCAATTGGGTGACGGCCGATCGGGCCTTCTACAGTACCTTCATCTTCCTTAAGATTACCTGCCACAATAGCCCGGTAACGCCGCTTGATGGTATGCGCTTTCAGTTGCTGGGCCAGATCACGGTGAGCCGTGTCATTCTTGCATACAAGAAGAGCTCCTGTAGTGTCCTTATCAATACGGTGGACGATTCCAGGACGCATAACCCCGTTAATACCGGACAGATTGCCCTGACAGTGGTACATAATAGCATTTACCAAAGTTCCGCTGGTGTGGCCATTTGCAGGATGGACTACCATTCCTTTGGGCTTATTTATCACCAGTACATCATTATCTTCGTATAAAATGTCCAAAGGGATATTTTCCGGAAGAATATCCGGTTCAGTCAGATCAGGCAGGGTTGTCTGAACCAGATCCCCTGCCTGTATTTTGTAGTTTGCTTTTACTGCTTTCCCATTGACGGTAACACCTTGTTCTTTCAGAAGCTTCTGAAGATAAGAACGGGAAAGTTCCTTATATTTATCGGAAAGACAGCGGTCTATGCGCACTCCTGCTTCATTTTCGGTTGCTGTAAATTCCAATTGCTCCATGTATCAGTAAAACTCCTCTCTCAATTACGCGGTATATGAAAAATCAGACAAATCAATTTACCTGGCAGATCTGTTCCCCGGTTTCAGAAAGTCAAAATCATTTTCTTCTTTATAACGGAAAAACATAAGAAATACCATCACTGTGATCCCACAGGTCACGTAAATATCTGCCACATTAAACGTGGGAAAATCAATCAGGGAAAAATAAATAAAATCTACCACATATCCACGGAAAACACGGTCTATAAAATTCCCCATTGCTCCAGCGAACACAATTGCCGCTGTATAAAGCAATGGTCTATAATAAACAGTTGCAGGTGCTTTTATAAAAAGATATATAATAGCCACAAAAAACACAATACAGGTAAGCACCAGAAAAAGAATCTTATTCTGGAGAAGGCCAAATGCCATGCCTCTGTTTTCAAGGTAACGAAGGTTTAACACATTATCAATAAGAGAAATCCCGGAGGTTCCTTTCAGATACCTGATTGCAAGATACTTTGTTCCCTGATCCAGAAGAACCAGAAAAAGGATAAGCAGAATTCCTTTTAATTTAGGTGCTTTTAGTGGAAGATCATTGTAGTTTGAAGCTGTTTTATTTTCCATGATAGATTACCTGCAGATGGCGTGAATTCCCACAAGAAGCTCCTGATCCGTAACTGTCTTGTCAATAAAACTCTTTCCAAGACCATCCATAAGAATAAATTTAATCTGTCCCTGTTCCATTTTTTTGTCCTTTTTGGTAGCTGCAAGAATGTCTCTGGGAGAAAGTCCTTCCACATACAAAGGCAGACCGTAAAGCTTAAGGCTATGGCAGATCTGCTCGTATTCACCATTTGTAAGGAGACCTCTTTCCCTGGAAATGGCAGCTGCGGCAACCAGTCCGATTCCCACACACTGACCATGGAGAAGGTTAAAGTTCATCAGCTTTTCGACTGCATGTCCTATGGTGTGGCCAAGATTAAGAAGAGCACGCTCTCCCTGTTCTTTGGGATCCCGCTCTACAACCCCGGCTTTGATGGCACAGCATTTTCGGATCATAACGGCAAGCATTTCTGGATCCATAGTGCGGATAATCTTGTAATTTGCGCATACAAAGTCGAAAAAGTCTTTATCGCAAATTAGTCCGGTCTTTAGAATTTCACCCATTCCACAGCCAAATTCGCGCTCAGGGAGGGATTGCAAGGTGGCCATGTTCATATAAACCAGTCGGGGCTGATGAAAAGCGCCTACCATATTTTTAAACTGTCTGAAATCAACGCCAGTTTTACCGCCTACGCTGCTGTCCACCTGCGCCAGAAGCGTGGTAGGAATCTGGATAAAATCAATTCCACGAAGATAGGCTGCGGCACCGAAGCCGGATAAGTCTCCTGTTACTCCGCCTCCAAGAGCAACCACCAGACTTTTGCGGTCAAGCCCATTCTCAATAAGGCACTGGAAAAGATCCTGTACGGTATCAAGATTCTTGTATGCTTCTCCGGCGGGGAAAGTGAACTGGTATACATGATCGGATACTTTCAAAAGCTCTACTTTCACCTGGTCTGCATAGAGAGGTGCTACTGTGGAATCTGAAACAATACACATGCTTTTCCCTGCAAGACCTTCGTCTGTCAAGGCCTGTGAAAGAAAAGAAAAGTCATTTTCAAAATAAATGGGATAACAGAACTCCCCGTCACGTTTTACAAGTAATTTTTCTTCTGCCATAGTTAAATCCTCTCCAAATGTATTATTGTTTATACGTATTTTCGAATGCGGACACCAAGGCGTCCTTTCTTTGTCTGTCTGGATACACCATCATAGATAAAGCGTCCTTTGCCGCGAACGGAAATAATATCGCCTTCTTTTGGCTCATATCCATTGGAGGTGATCAGTTTGCCGTTTACAAACACAAGACCGCTTTCAATAAAAGAAACCATGCTGCTTCTGGACGTCTGAAAAGCCAGCCCGATGAGAGCATCCAGCCTTACAGAAGCGCAGGTACCATTTATCATTTCAAATTCAGGTTCCGGAATCTCTTCTGCCTGCTCTACTCTGGAAACCAGAACGGTAGTATGTTTTACCCGAATAAGATTTTCAATAAAAAAGTCAGACATTTTATGAAGGCAGAAAAACCAGGCTTCTTTATCCTTGATGAGGATATCACCAACTACACTGCGGTCAACTCCAAGATTCAGGAGCGCTCCAAGATAATCTCTATGTCCAAGCTCCTCAGAAAAACGAAGAGCCTTGGGCTCTATTTTCAGGCAGTCAATAGGATAATCCCAGGAAAAACCAAGGCCTCCGGGGAAAAAAGCTGCCATCTGCCGTTCTGCATGCTCATAGCCACCGAAAAGCTTTACCTCTACGCCTATCTGATGAAGCTTAAGGGAAACAAGCATATTTTGTTCGTTTAAGTTAAGAAAATCCGTAAAGGTGACAATATCTCTCTGGTAAGAGAGATTTGCCAGCTCCCGGATTCTCTTAAGTAAAAATTCATCCTTATCCATAAAAATCAATAACCAGCTCTTACAGAAGGTGTAGCGCCGCCAAGAATATTCTGAAGATCACCAGTGATATCTACAGAAGAGGGACCAAGTACGAAGATGTAGCTGGAAATCTTCTGAAGGGAACCATTCAGGGAATAACATGCGCCAGATGCAAAATCAATAATACGCTGTGCAAGTTCTACATCAATACCCTCCAGATTCAGAATTACAGTTGCATTGTCAAGAAGTGTGTCTGCAATTTCCCGGGTGTCCTCCATGGAAGCAGGTTTGATCACACAAACCTCCATAGAAGAAGCCTGATTCGCACGACGGCTGCTTCTCATCGGAGTGATTTTGGAAGAAGCTACAGGGCGCTGCTTCTCAGCTGGCTGTTTCGCAGGAGCCTTGGCAGCAGTCTTTGGTGTTGCTGTATGTACAGGTTCTTCGTCAAAGGAAGTATCTGCGTCAGCCAAATCATCCTCTTTCTTACGACCGAATTTCTCGAAGAATTTCTTCTTAGGCTTGTCATCCATGGGATCGTCATCAAAGAAATCCCCCTCTTCGTCATCCATCAGATCCTCATCTAAATAATTATCTTCATCATAATCGTCATCATTCAGTTTAATAGAATCTAATAATTTATCAAAAACGCTCATTTTCAATCTCCAATCTTAATCTTCTTGCCGTGTGGCATAATTTCGTTCACCAAAAATACCGGTTCCCACACGTACCATGGTTGAGCCTTCCTGGACAGCAACCTGATAATCTCCGGTCATACCCATACTCAGAACACTCATGTTAACATTATTAATGTTTTTTGCATTAATGTCAACACTTAATTTCTTCAATGTGCGAAAAACTTCACGATTTTCTTCTGGATTTTTCACAAATGGGGCAATGGTCATAAGTCCCATCACTTTTATATGGGAAAATATGCTGATTTTCTCAAGAAGAGGAAGCACCTCATTCGTCGCTAATCCGAATTTGCTTTCTTCCTCTGCTACATTAACTTCCAGCAGAATCGGCATAACAAGATCTTTCTTTGCAGCTTCCTGCTCAATGGTCTGGGCAAGGCGAAGGGAATCTACCGAGTGAATCATGGCAACCTTGTCAATAATATATTTTACTTTATTGCGCTGCAGATGACCGATCATGTGCCACTGGATATCTGATGGCAGCTGGTCATATTTATCCATGATCTCCTGCACTTTATTTTCTCCAAAAACACGCGCACCGGCATCATACGCCTCCTGAAGCATGGAGACCGGTTTGGTCTTACTTACTGCCACCAATGTGACTTCACCTGGGTCACGGGAAACAGCAGCACAGGCTTTTTCAATATTTGCATTTACCTGCTGTAAATTTTCAGCTAACATTTATAAGCCTCCTTAAAATAGTATATGTTAAACTTAGTAGAGAATATCCTGCTCTTTTACCTGGGAGGAGTCTCTGGCAATGCGGTCATAGCGGGAAAGTCCGTAGGATGTATTACTGGAAATAATGGCATATTCTTCATTCTGATCCAGTATATCTACCTGACGGAATACCGCATACCCTTGATTGATGCAGTAAACGCCTTCCAGAGAATCTGTTTCGCCTACAATAAAGCGCTGGTTGGAGTCATCTTTTACAATAGCATCTCCTTCCTTAAAAGCGCTTCTATCCACGTAATAATTGTAAGCTTCATCGGCAGAATCATCATCTAACTCAATTTTAACTTTACCGTAGATTGTAGCATTGATAAAGGTTCTTACGTTATTTCCGCTGGAATCTTTGGAAATCTTGTTAAAGCCTACACTTCCGCTGTCAGGATCAGTCGTGGCATATTCTGCCGGAATTACGTAAAAATCCTTGGATTCAATAGCGGAAAGGGGAATCTTAAGACCGGTTACTGTATTGGTAACCAGCTCAATATCCAGAAAACGGTCAGATGCATAGCGGATCAGACCGCGGCTGAAGTCAATTTTTCCATATTTGTTACCATCGATTTTTATGATGGAAAAATCGCCGCTCTGTGTCATATCATCCTTGAGAAATTTCACACGAATGGTGGAACGTCCCTCCAGCTTGGCGGCCTGTTTGTCGCTTAATGGAATGATCAGGCTCCATAATTCGCTGGTAATATTTGTATAAATGTTATCTCCGGCCTGCACCTTTTCGGATGTCTTCAGATCCGTTTCATGGTAAGAAGTCTGGTCAAAATCTGCTGCTGTAATGTTCTCCACAGTCTTATTCTCATAACCGTCCATAGAATAGAGGATAATGCCGTCTTCCTGGGCTTTACAGATATTCTGTCCACCGATGGTCACTACTTGTGAATCTGCATTCCCGTCAGTGGAAATTCCCTCATACTGAAGGATGCTTCCCTCCAGCTGGTTCTTAAAACTGTAGGTGTTGTTAAATTTACTTCCGGAAAATCCCTTGGAAAAGCTGAGCATAGAACTGCGGATTTTCTCCAGTTCGTCCGCAGTCAATGCAGACTTGGTTTCTGCAATTTTTCCGGAACTTAATCCGTAAACAGCACCGTTGGCATTGATCTTACTTCCCTCCCGGGCATAATAATTCACATAACCGGAGGATTCTGCCTTAAAAACACTCTCTTCCCGAAGAGAAATACCAGTGTAGGTCTCGTTTCGTGATAAAGGACCTGTGGTAACCTGGTAAGATTCGATGTGTGTGGAGGTTACAAGTAAAAATGCAGTAAAAATCATATATAATAACAATAAACCAAAAGCAACGGTGGCAATATTCAGTCCGAATATGTTCTTTAACTGGACAAAAAGTCCTGCCATTTTGCCAGGCTTGTTAGATTTCTTCTCGGACAAGCGGATTCCCCCTTTGTTTTTGAGTCGGGCTCTGAATTTTCATACCAAACAATTGTACCATTTTTTGCCGGTGAACACAAGGAAAAGAAAACGAAAAGTGTGTGAACAAAGCTGGAAGCTGTGAACAGCCTGCATATCAAAAAACGAACATATTTTCAGAATATCTGTTTGCTTAATTAAGAAAAATATGGTATGATAAGAAAAAGTTGAATGAATTTCGGAGGAAAACTCTTATGACATATGGTAAAATCAGCAAAAAACAGCAGGAAATTTTAGAATATATTAAAAGTGAGATTCTGAACCGCGGATTCCCGCCAGCAGTTCGTGAGATTTGTGAAGCTGTAAATCTGAAGTCTACATCATCTGTTCATGCCCATCTGGAAGCTCTTGAGAAGAACGGATACATCCGCCGCGATGCCACGAAGCCAAGAGCCATAGAGATCATTGATGACAATTTCAATCTTGTCCGCCGTGAAGTGGTCAATGTTCCGCTTGTAGGTACCGTAGCCGCCGGACAGCCTATTCTGGCTGTAGAGAATGTAGATGGCTACTTCCCCATCCCGGCAGAATTTATGCCCAATGAACAGAGCTTCATGCTGAAGGTAAAAGGCGACAGCATGATCAATGCAGGAATCTTCGATGGTGATCAGGTTCTGGTAAAGCAGCAGCCAACTGCAGATAACGGCGACATTGTAGTTGCCCTGGTAGAGGACTCTGCCACAGTGAAGACCTTCTATAAGGAGAAGGGCTACTACCGCCTTCAGCCAGAGAATGACACTATGGATCCCATTATCATTACAGGAGAAATCCAGATTCTGGGTAAAGTATTTGGTGTCATGCGTTTTTACCAATAGTCATAAAAAATTTCCCCTTTAGCAAACAATTGCTGTTTCCAGACAATTGTTTACCAAAGGGGACTTTTTTATTTCTCTAAAAACGCATCCATCTCCAGAACCTTTCCATCTCTCCAGATTCTCTCCAGATCATAGAAAAGTCGGTTTTCCTCATCAAACACATGCACGATCACATCGCCGTAATCCATGAGAATCCAGCTGGAATTGCGGTTTCCCTCAATCTGCTTCGCCTCAAAGCCAGCGCGTCCAAGCTGCTCCTCCACATTATCGACGATCGCCTGAACCTGATTGGAGTTTGTACCGCTTGCGATTACGAAATAATCTGCAATTACAGAAACATTATGAATATCAATTACCTTAATATCCTGTCCCTTTTTATCATCAATTGCCTTGCAGGCAATCTGTGCCATCATTTTCTCTGTACTTACTGTACTCATTCTGATCTGCTCCTTTCTTAATAATGCTTATACTGACCTAATATTATTTTAAATTCCTGCGAGAACAAAAGGCTTTAAAAGTGAAATAATATCCTCTGTCAGGTGGTACCTGGCCTTCGCTCGTGCGAAATATCTCGCATCTCGTAGAATGTTAATTGTAAATAGTAAAAATATTCGCCAGTATATGCGGAGTATTAATTATCAGATACGTTATTACGCTTATTATGCAATTCTTTATAATAAATATAAGCCTCCTTGGAAGTTGGCTCAATATCATCGGCAGAATCTTCTTCCAGATACTCCAGGGTATCTTTTAGGATCTCATACATACACTCATCCAGGTCTTCAAACGCAAGTTTGCGAATTTCCGGTAAACGGCTTGCTTTATAACGCATGGGCTCAATATAATCTGCAATATAAATAATCTTTTCAAGAAGACTCATTTCACGTCTGCCAGTTGTGTGATAATTGATGGCAGAAAGAATCTCCTGATCGTCAATCCCATATTTCTCGTGAGCAATATAAGCTCCAAGACGGGAGTGGAGAAGAAACGGGTGACTTCTCTCAAAATCGGAAACCGGAATATTGTGTTCGCTGCACATCTTCAGTTTTTTCTTATTGGGAATGCATTTGGCGCAATCGTGAAGAAGACCGGACACCTGTGCATCTTTGATATCATATCCATGGACCATAGCCAGACATGCGCTGGTGTACATAACGCCCATGGTATGCTGGAAACGATCCTCATCCAGGTATTTGGAAAGTTTTTTTTCAATTTTTGCAAAATCGTAATCTGCCATGGTCAGACTTCCTTCTTTCTGTAAATTCCATTCTCTTTCATGTAAGAAATCACCTTATCCGGGACGTAATATTTCAGACTTTTTTCTTCTGAAATCCACTGACGGATCTGATGACTGGACACATCAATATTCATAGTATCCAAAAGGGCAAAATTTCCGTTGTACCTTGCAGAAAGACGCTGGATTTCCCGATTCAGTTCAGCGTAGGACGCATGATCCCGGACAGCCACCACAAGAGTACAGGCCCGACAGATCCGCTCTGGTTCCATCCATTCGTCAAAAGCAAAAAGAGAATCTGCACCAATGATAAAATAATAGTCTGTGTCCGGATTGTATTCTTTTAGCTCTTCCAGAGTGCGATAGGTATAGGTATACCCGGTCTCGTGCATTTCTGCAAGAGACAACTCAAAATGGGGATTATCTTCAATTGCAAGCCGGACCATATCCACACGCTGGTTATCAGAGGCTCTGCCAGCACGGTCCCGTTTATGAGGCGGGTTGCCGGAAGGCATAAACAGAACCTTATCCAGCTGGAATTGCTCATAGCTCTGCTCACCCAGGATCAGATGTCCCATATGGATGGGATCAAAGGTACCGCCCATGATCCCGATTTTTTTTCGATTATTTTGGCAGTTCAATTTTCTTTTTCTCTTTTTTACCTTCGCGGTATAATACGATCTTCTTACCGATCACCTGTACAACCTGGGAATGGGTGCGCTCTGCAAGAACCTGTGCCATTTCCTTAGGATCCTCCAGACAGTTCTGAAGCACACTGATTTTAATCAGCTCTCTCGCTGCAAGTGCTTCGTCAACAGCCTTGGTGTTTTCCGGTGTAAGACCGCCCTTGCCAAGCTGGATAATGGCATCCATTTTCATTGCCAGACTTTTTAAATATGCTCTTTGCTTACTTGTCATAATTTATCTCCTGAATACCTGCTGAATAGCTGCTATTTATTTATAATAATCAAATTCAAATCCATACATACGAACCGTATCACCCTCCTGAATACCGGCGTTTTCCAGTTCATCCAGAATGCCGCCCTCTTTCAGGAAACGCTGGAAAAAGGCGAAGCCTTTCTCAGAATCCAGATTGGTATAACCAAGCATTTTCTCGATACGTGGTCCTTCTACGATAAATACAGAGGGATCTTCCTCATCAACCTGTACGGTAAATGGAAGGCTCTCATTGATCAGCATATCTTCTGGGAAGAATTCCTGCTCGAATACGATTGCTTTCTTCGGACAACTGTCCAGAAGTTCCTTGATATGGAAAAGAAGCTCGCGTACACCCTGTCCGGTAACTGCAGAAATGGGATATACTTTGATACCTTTTGGTTCAAATTCTTTGCGAAGTCTGTCTACAGGATTCTCCTGACCGTCGTCAAAAATACAGTCCACTTTATTGGCTGCAATTACCTGAGGACGCTTTGCAATTTCCGGATTGTATTTCTCCAGTTCTTTGGTAATCTTATAAATATCATCAATAGGATCTCGTCCCTCTGTGGAAGCTGCATCCACAATGTGCACCAGAACTCTGGTACGCTCAATATGGCGAAGGAACTCATGACCAAGACCGACTCCTTCAGAAGCACCTTCGATCAGTCCAGGGATATCTGCGATGATAAAACCGCCATTCTCAGTATCTACAACACCAAGGTTCGGGCTTAAGGTTGTGAAATGATAGTTGGCAATTTTCGGTTTCGCATTTGTAACACGTGAGAGAAATGTAGATTTACCAACATTAGGAAAACCTACCAGTCCTACATCTGCGATCACCTTTAGCTCCAGAAGCACTTCAAGCTCCTGAAAAGGCTGTCCAGGCTGGGCATATTTGGGAACCTGCATGGTAGGGGTTGCATAATGCTGATTTCCCTTACCGCCGCGTCCACCGCGCAGAACGATCTGACGACGATTGTCACCGGACATGTCTGCAATTACCTTACGGGATTCAGCCTCCATGATAACAGTACCTTCCGGTACCTTTAATATAATGTCGGCACCGTCGGCACCGTGGCAGCGCTTTTTGCCGCCCTCCTGACCGTCTTCTGCCTTATATTTTCTTTTATGACGGTAATCACCGAGGGTATTCTGTCCCTCGTCAACTTCAAAAATGACGTCTCCGCCCTTGCCGCCGTCGCCGCCATCCGGACCGCCGTCAGGTACATATTTTTCCCTGCGGAAGCTTACATGGCCGTCGCCGCCCTTACCGGAACGGATATATATGGTAGCTCTGTCTGCGAACATTAAATCTCCTTTATAAGAAAAGGCTCCAAACCTTTATAGATTTGAAGCCTCCTGCTCTACGAATTACTCTGCCTCTACTGGTACGATAGAAACCTGTTTCTTATCGCGGCCTTTTCTGGTGAATCTTACAACACCATCGGTCAGTGCAAATAATGTATAGTCTTTTCCGCATCCTACGTTCTCGCCTGCATGGATCTTAGTTCCGCGCTGTCTGTAAAGGATGTTGCCGGCTTTAACAAACTGTCCGTCTGCTCTCTTCGCACCTAATCTCTTGGACTCGGAATCACGACCGTTCTTTGTGGAACCAACTCCTTTTTTATGTGCGAATAACTGAAGGTTCATCTTCATCATTGTTGTTACACCTCCTTGACTTTTACTGTCAAATATCGATTGTTATAACTATGCTCAATTTCTGTTAATCCAAGAATCAGGGAATCCATAAGCAGTTTCCCGCGCTCAGTATTCGGATTTGTTTTAAAATGGATGGATACATATCCCTCATCCGCTTCCGCTTCAATCTGCTCTTCCGTAAATTTCTCAAGAGAATTCACAGTAGTAATGATCAAGGCTGATACGGCAGCACATACAATATCCTGTCCCTCTTCGGCATAGCCTGCATGTCCTTTGGACAGAAAATCCAGATAAGAGCCTTTTCTCTTCTTAACTGTAATATTGATCATAACAGCACCTGATTAAGCGTTGATCTTTTCGATTTTAACTTTGGTGTACTGCTGTCTGTGACCGTTTTTCTTGTGATATCCAGTTTTTCTCTTGTACTTGTAAACGATGACTTTTTTAGCCTTTCCGTTCTCAACTACAGAAGCGGTAACACTGGCATCCTTAACGTCTTCTCCAACCTTTAATCCGTCATTGCTAACTGCAATTACAGAATCAAAAGTAACGGTTTCACCAGCTTCAACTCCGAGCTTCTCAACTCTGATTACGTCGCCTTCAGCAACTTTGTACTGTTTACCACCTGTTGCAATAATTGCGTACATTTGTGGCACCTCCTATAGACTTTACTCGCCAAATATGGTGGTCTCTCGACTCTTAAACCTCTTTGTGCGGCATACTCGATTATAATAACAGGGAGATTTGGTTTCGTCAAGAGGTTTTGTAAAAAAAATTGTAAAAAAATAAAAACGAAAACCCATGTTTCTGGTTTGCTGCTTGTAATAATTTCGAAAATACGAAAAAGGAATTTCTTATAGTTTTATTTAGAGCGTGTTCGAAAAATCTCCTGACTTTATCTGCCTGATCTCCTCTATTACCGGTTTTCTGACTTTCTTTCGTGTCATCTCCAGAATGTGAAGCGGTGTAATATCTATGGCTTTACATTTCACCGGATCCTTCCTCAGATATTTCTGCAATACATGAAAAAGCTCGTTGTTATGATCTGGGTTTGTCATATTGATAAAATCAATAAGAATAATTCCGGACAGGTTGCGAAGCCGCAGTTGTCGTGAAATTTCCTTAGCTGCTTCCAGATTGATTTTGCGATAGGTTTCTTCGGCTTTTTTCTTTCCGGTAAATTTCCCGCTGTTTACATCGATGGAGACAAAGGCTTCTGTCTGCTGGATCACAATAAACCCGCCGCTGTTCAGCCAGATTTTTTCCTTTTGAACCTCATACAGCGCGTTTTCCATGCGGGAAAGCTTGTATAACGGAAGAAGCTTGTCCTGATAAAAACGGGCTTTGCTTTCTTCCTCCGGACTTGTTTCTTTCAAATAAGAAGTGATCTGCTGAAAAATTTCAGGATCATCTGTTACAATGTCTGTGAGATTTTCGCTGTAAATATCACGGAGAGTGGTAAGGTAAACCGGTTCTGTTTCGTAGAGAAGGCTGAAACAGGTGCGGCTTTTGCCGTTGACAGCAACTTTTTCATACAGTGATTTCAGATAAGAAAGTTCCTGAAGGATTTCAGCCTTTTCAGCCTGGGCTGCGTTGGTGCGGACAATCAGGCCATATTCCTTATCCGGACGTGCAGCCTCTGCTTCCAGCCAGCCGGATAAAGTGTGGCGTTCTGAACCAGAGAGCTTACCGGATAGTCCGAACTTTTTTTCTCCTGTGGTGAGCACCAGATACTTACCGGTAAAATTTAAGTTTGCAGTCAGTGCGGGCAGCTTGCCCTTCATGGCATCACGGCTTACCTGCACCAGAATCTGGTCACCCGGACGCAAGGGACTGCCAGGTGCTTTCCCGGAGGCATAGATAACCTGCTCTGCTTCCTGAAGAGGAAAATAACCGCGTACTCCAGGTGCAATAAGAACAAATGCTGCCTGGATATTAGAAGCAATATTTTCCACCTGTCCTACATAAATATTTCCGAGAATGGACTGTCGGGCGGCTGCCTCCAGGCGAAGCTCCATAATCTGACCTTCTTCCTCGATTGCACAGGCATGACATTTGTTACCGCAAAGTTCCATGGTTGTTAGAATTAATTTCGTCACTTGATTCACCTGTTTTAAGTTTATTGAACTTCCACGCCAAGGGATTCCAACGATACAAATTTATGTTTTTTCTCATTTCCAAGATCTGCATATACTTCCAGACGATGAATCATGCAGGCAAATTCCGGAAGCTCCTGTCCAAGCCAGCTGGTAAATGCATCCATTACAGCATCTGGTTTGGTATAGTTGGCACTTGCAGAAGCAAGACTTAAGAAAATGCGGTTGTCATTCTGTAAATTCATTTTGTAAATAAAAGGTCGGATATCTACCTGTTTTTCGCCTTTTTTGGTTTCTTTTGTAACAAGGATCTCAGGCTGCTTTAAAAATTCCGTAATTCTTGTCTGCCATCCATCTGCCGGTGCTTTTCCAGGACGAAATTCCACCAGATAATCAGCTGCTGCCACCAGGGACATTGCCTTGCTCGCTTTTCCATCTTCCACCTGGCGGGCACTTAAAACATGAATACCATCTACCATCTGGCTGTTAAGACGTTGACAGATTTCATCAGTAGGAATCGTAGCGGTAAGCTCCATATCGAAATATTCCCCTGTACTGGTAACGCCAACTCCAAGAGGGGCAGCAAAGGACATGATCATATGAGGGCTGTAACCTCCCGAAAAAGCAATTGGAAGCTCTGCGCGGCGGATGGCTTTCTGGAAGTAGCGCATGGTGTCAAGATGTCCTACAAATTTCATAGGCCCTTCTTTCGTAAATTTAATTCTTACCTTCATAACATACGCCTCCTTCATAACGTCTTGCTCCGCAGCCTGCACATTTCTGACGGCAGTTTGGTGTAACCACTTCGCCTTTTGCCTGTTTCCACTCACGGATCAGAAACTCCTTGGTAACACCTGCATCTATGAAATCCCATGGGAGGATTTCATCTGTGCTTCTCTCTCGGAGTGTGTAGAATTCAATGTCAATTCCTGTTTCTGCAAAAGCCTCTTTCCAGATGTCGTAGCGGAAGCTTTCTGACCAGGCATCGTAAAGGGCACCTTTTTCATAGGCTTTTAAGATAACTTCAGAAGCACGGCGGTCACCTCTTGCAAGGAAGCCTTCCAGTGTGGTTACATCCGGTTCATGCCAGTTGTATTTAATACTCTTCTGGTTCAGCTGTGCACGGATTTCTTCTTTTACTACTTTTGCCTTGTCAATAAAATCCTGTTCTGTATACATTGGAGCCCACTGGAATGGGGTAAATGGCTTTGGCACAAAGAAGGATGTGCTGACTACGATCTGAACCTTTCCATGGCGTTTTTCCTTTGGAACGGTATCGTAATATTCTTCTGCAATACGCTCTGCAAGATGAGCAATTCCCTTCATGTCTTTTTCTGTTTCAGTAGGAAGCCCAAGCATGAAATAAAGCTTCACACGGTTCCATCCTCCAACAAATGCCTCATGCGCACCGTGAAGGATCACTTCTTCGGTAAGTCCTTTGTTAATTACATCACGAAGTCTCTGGGAACCAGCTTCCGGGGCAAAAGTAAGGCTGCTTTTCTTAATATCCTGAACCTTGCTCATAACATCCAGGGCAAAAGCATCAATACGAAGTGACGGCAGGGAAATATTAACACCTGCGGACTTAAATTCGTCAATTAGAAAGTTTACCAGCTCTTCCAGGTGTGTGTAATCGCTGGAACTTAAGGAACTGAGGGAAATCTCCTCGTGACCGGAGTTCTTCAGCATGGCTCTTGCAGACTCCTTCAGTTCTTCTACATCACGTTCACGGAGAGGTCTGTAGATCATACCAGCCTGGCAGAAACGACAGCCACGGATACATCCACGCTGGATTTCCAAAGTGACACGATCCTGTGTAGCTTTAATAAAAGGAACAACCGGTTTTTCAATCGGGCAATATCCTTTATCCATATCTACGATCAGCTGCTTTTGGACTTTCTCGGGAACTCCCGGACGATTTGGTGCAAAGGATGCAATTGTACCGTCTTCTTTGTATGTGACATCATAAAATGCCGGAACATAAATTCCCGGAATCTGAGCTGCCTTCAGAAGGAACTCCTCCCTGCTGCCTCCGGCTTCCTTATTGGCCTTGTATGCATCAAAAAGCGCATCATACACAGTTTCTCCTTCGCCAATATAAAACAGGTCAAAAAAGGCTGCTAATGGCTCTGGATTATATGCACACGCACCGCCTCCGATTACAATAGGACATGATTCGTCACGGTCAGCTGCTTTCAGTGGAATCAGGGAAAGATCCAGTGTCTGGAGTACGTTAGTATAACACATTTCATATCCAAGTGTGATGCACAGAAAATCAAAATCCCTGACAGGATCCTGGGACTCCAGGGCAAATAACGGGATATTCTGTTCTCTCATAAGCTTATCAAGATCAAGCCATGGGGAATAAACTCGCTCACACCAGACATCAGGGCGTTTATTGAACATATTATAAAGAAGCATCATACCAAGGTTGGACATGCCGATCTCGTAGACATCCGGGAAGCAAAATGCGACCCTGGTGGTCACCTCTTTCAGGTCTTTCATCACAGAGTTGACTTCCCCGCCGATGTAGCGGGCTGCTTTGTCAACACTGAGCAATATTTCGTCACTAAGTGCTAATTTTCTCATAGTTTTCCTTTCAATTTTTGTATATATTTAGCATTTTAAGCCGCCATTCCATAAAAAATATTGGATAGCATCAGATGCTTTCACAGCCTGTCGGACTGTAAAAAACAGATTGATTTTTTTGCTTTTAAATATGCCAAAAAACGGGTTTGGTCACCAGATATTTTGAAAGGGCCATAAACTGAATAAAAAAGAGCCTCAGCATCGGGCCCGTATAAGGTCAATTTTTAGCAGTATAGAAGTGACCAATGACAGTATTTTTTATTATAAACAGATTCTCAGAGAAGTGCAAGTACATTCTTTATGGAATGAAAAAAGTGAAAAAAGCCATCCCGATTACGATAGATTCCGGGATGGCTTAGGTAGATTAGTTTAAAAGTCCTGTTAAAAAGTTCCTGTCGAAAGGAAGCTTATAGGAAGCCTGTGAAAGGGGATTCTGAGGGGCAAGGGCATCTGTGAATTTCTGAAGACCATACTGGTTCAGCTGTATCTTCCGAAAGTTCTTCCAGGGGTGTGCTGGCAATCTGCATCTGGAAAGCATACGGGCATAGGGTTTCTCAATAAATCTTTTCTTTCGCTGCTGACCATCGTTGGTACAGATCATATATCCGGCTGCATTAAATCCGGGCTCTGTTTGGCGGAGCATCTCCAGGTGGTTCTTTTGAAGTCGTATTTCGTCTACAACAAGATCGGAAAGAAAGACCGCTTTGCGCGCATTTCCATACAGGATCACGGTATCTGGACGGGAACATAAATAGGTATCTGGCAGATATGGAAGATACAGGATCTGATTATGGAAATCAACATCATCAAACTTTATACCAATGATCTCTGAAACCGTCAGGCCGGCAGTAACGGCAAGGAGCATGGGAAGATAGATGCTCCTTGCTTCCCTTTGACACCGTTTTAAAAGCAGCAGGACCTGTTCTGGGGAAAAGGTTTCCGACACCGGGGCGCGGCTGCTGTGTTCCTCTTCCTGTCCTGTCTTTTTATATTTCATCAAAACGGAAGCTTCTGTACCTGCATCCTGCTCCGCACAATGGTACTTCACGGCAGTTTCAAAAAAATGGGATATGGCGTCGCATACCTGAAAATATTTTTCCCGCTTTAAAATGCCGTCATTTGGGATTTTTTCTAATATCTTTACCAGGTCCTCCGTACTTACCTCATTTATGCATTTATTTCCAAGTTCGGGAATGAGGTAGGTTTTGATCAGTTTATTATACTGGCGGTCAAAATATCCGCAGCGCCACCAGAGGGACTGAAACTCTTTTACGGTACATTTAAAAACAGCGATCCTTTTTTCAACAGCCTGTTTTTCATGAAAAGGACGCATGGACAGGGCCTCTTCCTCCGAATCGTAATATCGGGTCTGTATTTTTTTGACCAGCCCGGATGAAAAGGTACAACGGATGCGGTAGCAATACTTTCCACGCTGGGGAATATAAATTGGTTTCGAAGAAAGCCTGGCACAAAGAAGTTCCCCGGCGGAAAATATCTCCCAGGATTTCGGCTCTTTTTTGGTATTTTCTGACATTTCAGTGATTCTCCTTTCCCGGTATTTATCAGCCGTAAAAAAAATCTCCTATTCTTACGCCTCCTGTAAAAAAACGGACTTTTTCCAGGGGGCAGTTCTGCACCAGCAGGAACCAGACAAACATATTACAAAGGTCACGCATGGTAATGGAGGGAATTCCCTGCTTTTCGGTCACGCATTTTAACCCGGCATTAAGGGTTTCCTGGGTTTTTACCGTCCCATGGCTGCTGATGCAGAAGAACCCATCTTCTTTCCTTACGGAACGGGCGGAAAAGAAATGCCTGTTCTTCTCTTTACGCTGAATAAGCTCTTCGCATACGAAATCAGGGATCTCAAAAGAACGGCAGCGCTGCTCTTCCAGTTCCCTGCAGCTGTATCTTGGAATTCCTGCAGAAGGCTGTTGATTTTTTATGTAATGTTTACGGACGCTTAAAATACATGTATCCGGATTAAAATCATCGTAAGTAAGTCCCAGAATTTCCCCTGGCTGTAATCCACAAAATAGAGCCAGAAAAAATTCCAGACGGTGTGGGCAGGGCGCCTGATACACCGCTTCTAAAAAAAGCCTGGTCTGTTCCCTGGTATAGAGAGATATCATGGGCTCTGGCCTTTTTTTGCGGACTGGAGGCAAAACCAGCTCCTGCTTCAAATGTCCCTGCTTCCAGGCGGACTCTGTAACCGAACACAATAATTCATAAACAGCATGTTCGGTACCTTTACAATATTTCTGACAGGACCGGATCAGGTCTTCCATATATCCGGTATCAACAGTTTGAATAAGTGGGTCCGTTTCCATATTTGGCAGGATGACATTTTCAATGATCCAGCGATATCTTACTGCGGTGTTTTTACAGGTGCATGCTGGAAGGTATATTTTGTGAAACCAGTAATCGAGATATTCGCTAAGCAAAAAAGGACAATGACTGGAATCTTTCAGGGCCGCCAGCTCTTTTTGAAAAAGACGGGTTGTTTCTTTGTAATCCTTCTTTGCTCCGGAACGGGTAAAAAATCCAGTATGTGTACATAAAACAGCCACCTGGTTCTCATGGTTTATGCGTTTCGTCTGACTGCACCATAAATGGTCGTGTGACAGAAAGACATTTTTTTATCTTGATTCATAATAAGATCCTCCTTGAAAATCTGGGTAAAAGGAATGCATTTACAGGGCTGCCAGGATCCGGTCTATTTCAACACCCCCGGTAAGTTTTTGGATGGATTCCGGGCTGCAATTGTTTTCCAGCATGGTCCAGACGAACATGTCGCGGAGATCGTACATGGAAATAAGGGGAAGACCACAGTCTTTTGTAATATGCTTCAGTCTCGTATTCAGGGTCACCAGTGTTTTTATGGAGCCGCGGCTGCTGATACAGAATGCCTGCGGATCTTTTTTATCCGGATGATCCAGAAAATAATGGTTGTTCTCCATCTGGCGGAGCGCAAGTTCGTCCTTTACGAAAAGCGGCACCTTCAGAGAGCGGAAACGTTCTTCATCCAGATCCTTGTAACTGTATCTGGAAGAAACATTTTCAGTGGGAAGAACGCCGTCTTTTGTATACTGCTTATGGATATCCAGTTCCCCGCTATCCGGGTGTAAATCTTCATAGGTCAGCCCCAGGATCTCGCCCGGACGTAAGCCGCAGAACAATGCAAGATAATACTCAAGACGGTGGGAATAAGGATCATTCTTCACTGCCTGCAGGAAAATTTTCGTCTGCTCTTTTGTATAGATACATACGTTTGAACGAGGCTCCTTGCGGGGAGCAAGTGCAGAAGCAAGGTTATATGGGAGAAAACCGTTCAGCCATATGGAAATGGCGATTCTGTACAGCAGTTTATAAACCGCATATTCTGCACTTGCACAATATTCTTTGCAGGCATCTATCACGGCATCAAGATAGTTTGCATCGATGTGGCCAAGCGGTGGGTCTGTTTCAATCCTGGGCAGGATAAGGTGGTAGATGATCCAGTGATACTTCACTTTTGTAGTGCTGCTGATATCTGACGGAAGTTTCTCAAACCAGTCTTCCAGGTATTCCGTGAAAGTACAAAAGCAGCTGCTGGACATCTTCCTGTTTTTCCAGTCTTTCTGAAAAACAGCTTCTGTTTCTTCTAATGTTTTTTCGGCTTCTGTCTGGGTGATAAATCCGGTGTGGGTATGATACTCGACCGTCCCTGATACAGCATTCAGCGTTCTGGTACGGCAGCACCAGAGCTCTTTTGGTGAATAAAAAATGGATAGTTCTTTGAGTTTGTTCATAATGTTATCCTCCTGAAATTTTTGGGGGTAGGAAATAAGAGATTTTTTTCCAGCCACTCTTCTGCTGTTTGGAATCTTTCAATAGTATATTGTCTGAAAAACGGAAATTTTTCTGCTTTTTTTAAAAATTTTTGAAATAAAAATCCCCTAGCTTATCTGCAGTATGTAATAAGCTGGGGGATGCAGAAATAAAGAATAGAATTTAAAGAAGAAATTTAATTATAGAAATAAATCCGATAAGCAAGAGCATCGGGAAGCTGGTAGGGTCTCTGTTCCATACTGCCCTGTCCTTTCGGTAAAAGATGATGGGTCAGCACATAGTCTTCGATTATTTTTGAGATATCATAGGTTTCCTGTTCCTGGAAGGCTACATAAACCCTGCTTGTGAATTCTGGACTGGAATGTCCCAGGCATTTGGAAATAGTTTTCATATTGACCTGGTACTGGGCGAGGATTGTGGCGTAGGTATTCCGGAATTTTCTCCAGGGCAGCCGGGAGATGCCGCTCTGTTCCATCAGGCGGTTATAAGGTTTGATATAAAAACTGCGGTTATGGCACTGCCCATTTTTATGGCAGCAGATGTGGCCCAGATCCAGGAACCCTGGATCAGAAGCTTTGCGTTTTTCGTAGCGCTGTCGTTCCAGGAGGATCTCATCCAGGACAAAATCAGCCAGTACTACTGCCCTTTTGCTGTTTTTTGTTTTCAGTGGGAGTTCACTGCACAGTACCGGCCTGTTTTCCTGCTGTTTTTCCATGTACAGGTCCTTTCCAAGCTGTCGTTCCACAAAAAGTTTCTTGCCAAGGAAATCAATATCGCTGTACCGGAGTCCGGTGATCTCAGAAATCCGCAGGCCGGCAGTGACGGCAAGGAGCATGGGCAGATAAATCATGGGTTCCTGCTGTTTACACAGATATAAAAGATGGGCAGCTTGTTCCACGGTATAAACCTGCTGCCGGGTATCCACTTTTTTCTTCTGGCATGGCTGTTTTACTTCGGAAGAGATTCCGGTATAGATATCCCTGGAAAGATAGTTGTGTTTCCGGGCGTAACAAAGGGAACCTGTAATCACACCGATTGCAGTTCTCTGTACTTTCTGATACGGGATAGCAGATAATGCATTTACCAGGTCTTTTCTCTGTAGCGTATCCAGCATTTTATGACCAATCGCAGGGAGCAGGTAGTTTTCTATGATATTACGGTAAGCGTTGTAGGTATTATAAGTGATCCTTTTTTGCCCAATCATATGATGGTAAAACCAGAAATCATAAAACTCTTTCACGGTATAAGAAAAGGGGATGAAACTGCCTTTTGCGATTTCCATGAGGGCTGTATCTCTTTCCAGGCGGGCCAGCTGTTTGTTGGAAGAGGCGTCCCGCTGTACCATCTTCACATCGCCGGACTCAAAAACAAGTAAAAGACGGAAACAGTATTTTCGTCTGGCTTTTATGTATATAACATCACCAAGGGATTTCCCGGAGATGAGCCTGCCATAAAAGAAGGTTTCCTTTACCGGCATCTGGGGATAGGGCTCATTCTTTTTCACAGGTTTTTTCCCTCCTTTTTTCCAGCGCCAAGGACCGGATCCAGGGAACCTGCAACGACAGCACCAACTTCAGGATCTGTACATGGAATCCTGTTGCAAAATGCCAGTGTTGTCGTTTGTTTTGTGTGGCCAAGGATACCAGAGACTGTTTCAAGGGAAAAATTCTGTTCGAGAAGAAAACGGGCGAACATATATCTCAGATCACGCATGTTCAGTCTTGGAAGCCCCGTTTCTGTGGTGATCGTTTTTAAAGCGGCTCCTAATGTAACAGTAGATTTTATCTTTGCGGTGGGACCGAGGCAAAGATAAGATTTATATTCTGTAGCAGAATGATATCTTGCCAGGAGTTTCCGGTTTTCTTTTCGTCGGGTAGAAAGTTCTGGAAATAGAAAAAAAGGAATTTTTAAGCTTCGGTTCTGTTTGGTCCCTTCCAGTTTTTTTAACTGGCAGTTCTTCCCGGAATCGTTCGAGGTATAGATCCTCTGGATTGTGATAGTCTGCTCATGACGGTTGAAATCCGAATACTTTAGTCCAAGGATTTCCCCGGGTGTCAGACCGCAGAAAAGAGCCAGTTGAATCTCCAGGTAATGGTTGGAATTGGAAGCGGCAGTCAGGAATGTGCGAAGCTGTTCTGGGGAATAGAAAACCGGATTTCCGGGAGGCTCCGGATAGTGCCGGATCTGCTGGAAGTCCATATCTGGAAGCCAGTTGTTTACACGGGCGTGTTTCAAAGCGTTGTGTAGCAGCTTATATGCATAATAGCCTCCATTGCAGCAGTAAGCCTGACAGGATTCCAGAACCCTATTGAGATAATCAGGAGTGACACATCCCAAAAGAATATCCTTATGCAGATGAGGCTGGATGATCAGGTTTATGATCCATTGCTTTTGAACCAGTGTACGGCTGCCATTAGAACCATGAGCACACACATCATTCAGCCAGTAATCCAGATATTACGAAAAGGTAAAAGGCATATCCCGCTCCTTTTTCAGTTTGGACAACTGGTCGTGGTAAGAAACCAGGGAACGTTGATAGCTCTCTTCTGCTTCTTCCCGGGATGAAAACCCAGTACGACGGCCGTATTCAATGGTGCAGATAAGAGGATTTACCAATTTGGTCAGATGAGCCCAGGTACCGTTGTCTTCCTGAAAGACGGGGGTTTTGGTTTGTTTTTGCATTGATTCATTTTCTCCTTTGTGATTTTTTTACATGAAATATTTCTTTATCACGAAACATTATATGAAGTTTCTCGGCTATTATCAATACAAAAGTTTCTTAATAACGAATTGTTGGTAAAGGTAGGGAATATCATGCAGAAACTCAGACCGGATATGAACATTGGCGGGAACATACAGAAAATACGGTATAGCCGAAAGCTTACACAGGATCAGGTGATTGCTAAAATGAATCTCAAGGGGATCCAGATCTCCAAAAGTACCTATGCGAAGCTGGAAACAAATCGGATGAATATTAAAGTAAGCGAACTGGTGGCCATGAAAGAAATCTTTGAGTGTGAGTTTAATGATTTCTTTGAGGAGCTGAATGAATAACTATATAGACAAAATATTATTCGGGGAACTCTCTTATTATTTATCTAGGTATATGATAAAACATAATTACATTAAGAGGGTTCCCTGGCTTTTTATATGAGATAATGTCGTATGTGACATAATGTTTACAAGAAAGTCAGAATTTTTATATTCCTGATTTTTTTAGTTTATGCGCCTATATCATATTGAAATTCCGCATATATAGAATGCCGCATTTTTTCATATAATTGCTTAAAATTTTTTTCTGCATCGTCAGAAGAGATAGTATTTGAAGTGCTTAAGGTACTTTCGAGCCGACTGCTGTAATTAAGGGCAAACTCAGGGTATTTCAGAAATGTATCCAGGGCAGCAGATTCCAGTTCCTCTCCTGCTTTCAAACGTTCCAACTGAATACTATCAAAAAGTTCTTGTGTCATAGGTACGATCCCGTATATTGCAGCCCATTGAGTCTGAGTGAAATGTTTCAATTCTGCCGGCAATGTCAGTAATTTTTGTTTTTGCTCCAAGGTCAATTCTTCTAATAAATTTTCTCCCATAATCAAAATTCCCTCCCATTGGAATAAATATGTGCAAGTAACTACAGTAGATATTCTACAACTTATAATTCGATTATATATTAGTTATCCTATACTTACAATCTCTGAATAATATTGTAGTTGAGGGTAATGGTATATGGAAGATCGTGATTATGGAACTATCCGGATCAAACTGGATGAAATGATAGAAAAGCAAAACATCAGTAAGAACAAACTGGCTCACCGCGCCGAAATGCAAAGGACCCAACTCAACCAGTTTTGTAAAGGAACGGTAACACGGCTGGATACCGCTGTTTTAGCCAGGTTGTGCTGTGCATTGAATTGTAAGATCGAGGATCTGTTGGAGTACGTTCCACCAGAAAATAAGGAAAAATAAATATATCTCATAAGCTAAAAAGTGCAGAGAAGTATATTATACAGTTATACGTCTCTGTACTTTTTTGCTTATGATGGTCATATCCTTAATGAAATCATTGTAGGTAACCATCCGCTATGTTTTCACTCATGTGTGAGATATACCCCAACAACCTATATTCCCTTTCATTTTTCCAGTCACAGATCATGCCATCAGCAAAATTAAAATCTATACCTCTTCCCTTTGCAATATTCATACTTCTTGTAAATGTATTGTATAATCCTACTGTAGCCCATGAAAAAGCTGTATCCATGAAAAACACAGCTATCTCATAAGTGATATTGAATCCACAGCCAATCGTGCTACAATAAAATTATACATTTCAATATAAGAAGGAGGTCATTCTATGGCACTGCAAGAAGATTTCAATCAAATAATAGATTACGCACATTTTTGGAACTGGGCTCCTGATTGGGGAGAAGTGCAAAGAATATACGAGAAATTCCCTGATTCCTTCTCCGTACTTACGCCCTTTGCGTATTCCTATTTGGAAGAACTGATTAGAACTACAACCTCCGACTATGGACTTCCTTTATTCGATCGTAATGGGCAACCAGTTAAGGTCAATGTTGGCATGAAGTTGATTTCTTTGGCAATAGCAGAAAATCAAAATAATCAGGAATATGTCAAGGTTCTGGAAGAAACAAAGAAATATTTCAAATATGTAAAAGTAAACAACGATGAAAACGGGCGAAACAGAGTTATGCATGGATTCGTTCATCCCCGTTTTTGGAGCAAGGAGAACTTCGAACAACTCATTCATCATATTGCTGTTCTTTCACCTTACTCAAAGTTTTAATCTATAACTTCGCTTTGAAATACGTTTGGAATACTCGCTTGTGATTCTGAGGAACCATCTTGAAAGGATCTGCGTTTAGCAATTCCGATTCGTATAGCAAACTCATTGCAAAGCAATGGGCAAAAAATTCGGACACACCGCAGTTATCTTGATTCATACCAGTCAGGGAAGTGACCAATCCACTATAGTTTTAGATGTATCATCTTTACCATCTTGAATTGATCAGAAACTGTCATACTGACCTTTGTGGATAGCTTTAAGCCATTTTTAGGGATGTAACGATAGTATGGTTCCTCCGCAATCACCTTCACATTACCCCCGATCTTTGCTGCCAGTTCTTCCGCTGAATCCACATAAAAGAACATTTGTGCATCGGCATGGCCGACCTGTTTCATATATTTTTTCTTCATCATGGTCATTCCTCTTTTGTTCACCGTATCAAAAACAACTTCCATATTTCCAAATTGCCCAATCATACGCAGAAGGGCAATGACCTTATGTTCCTCAAAATAATGAAATAACCCGCCTGCAGTAACGAGAATAGGAGCATCAAATACATCATTGCGAACTTTTTTGATCCAATCCTTTGCAAAGGCATCCCCGGAAATATATAATTCCCTCTCTGGTTCGGGAAGAAGTCCCCGCCGGTATTTGATTACATGAGGCAGATCCACGGCATACCAGTGTGTCTTTCCGTTATCACATCGGTGATAGGTTGTCTCCAGACCACAGCCCAACTGGACAATCACACCGTCCGGTCTGCGTTCCAGAAAAGTCCGAATAATCCGATCCATATTAGCAGACCGGGAAGCAGAGGCCAAAAGGGTATACTGGCTCTGCATATTCTGTTTAATCAAGTCTGAAGGCAGCTTCTTTTTCAATTCCAATGCTTTTTTATCATATAAAATTTGCGGGTAATGCTCACTAGCATAAATTCTTCCCAGCATAGGGACGAACAGTGTATCCTCCACGACTCCTAACTTTGACATAGCCAAACCTCCTGTTTTGATACATTACTTTCTACCGACAAGCAACCGGGAAGAACCTAGCATCATCATGGCAGCCCGACGGTGGGCGCCAAAAGCTTCCTGTGAGGTATCAACAAGTCGTACTTCCTCATACCCCATATCCCGCAATTTCTGCGCAAAACCTTCCATGTCACCGTACATCTTTTGTTTCATATCATCGTTAAGTGCAAAGACGCCGCCTTTTTTCAATACCCGCAGGCTTTCCAGCAGCAGTTTCTGCATATCTGCACCCATGACATTGTGATAGACATAGTTGCTGATGACCACATCAAAGCTCTCATCAGGAAAATCCAGCTGCTTCGCATCACCGTGCTGAAATACACAGCGGGAAGCCACGCCCTCACTTGCAGCATTTTTCTCGCAGAGTGCCTTGCTGTAATTGTACACAGCGCCCCAATAATCAATACCGATTACTTTTGCTTTCGGCCATGTCAGAGCCGCACGGATTGTCAGCGCTCCGGAGCCGCAACCTACTTCCAGAATCTTGCCCTCACCGTCATAGTCTAGGTGCGAGAGGACAACCCGGTGAACCTGTTCCATGATTCTGCCACCGCCAAAGGCATACTGCCGCCTGATCCATGTGATCCAGATCAGCAAAACCACAAGTGCGATTGTGATGATGGCAAACAGCACACCGAGAACAGCGACATGAAATACATAAAAAGAGAGGACAGCCAGCACAGCGGCCAAAACTCCGATTCCGCCAATGATGTAAAAGACAGGATTGGACATCCAGCTTCCATAGTCTTCCCCGTGGGTGCCAAGGCGGATATTCTCCTGCTTCCATTGGTTCCTTTTCATTGCACTACCTCCTTTTCCTTCTTCACGCAAGTTTCCAGTTCTGGCTTTCTGTCTGCAGTTTTACCATATGGGCATATACACCATTCTTTTCTTCCAGATCCTTTGGTGATCCTTCTTCTGCCACTGTACCATCAGAAAGGACAACGATCTTATCTGCTCCGGCTACGGTACGCATCCTGTGGGCGATAACCAGAACGGTTTTATCTGCGATCAGACGGGAAAGGGCTGTCTGTATCAGAGTTTCATTCTCCACATCCAGGGAAGCAGTGGCTTCATCCAAAAGAATGATCGGCGCATTTTTCAGAAATGCACGAGCAATAGAGATACGCTGGCGCTCTCCGCCGGAAAGTTCACAGCCATTTTCCCCGATATTGGTATGCCATCCATCCGGCAGTTTTTCCGCAAATTCATCCACATTGGCAAGTTTCGCAGCAGCAATGACCTGTTCATCTGTGGCGTCTTTGTTTCCGATTCGGATATTTTCCAGAATCGTATTGTCAAACAGTGTAACATCCTGGAATACGATGGAATACAGAGAAAGCAGTGTTTCCGGATCAATTCGGGATACATCCATGCCTCCCACGGTAATCTTTCCTCTGTTAATATCCCAGAACCTTGCTGCCAGCCGGGATACGGTTGTTTTTCCGCCGCCAGATGGGCCGACCAAAGCCGTAACCTCTCCCTGTTTTGCCGTAAAGGAAACATCTTTCAATACGGTTTCTCCGGTATTGTAGGCAAACCCAACATGGTCAAAGACAATATCATACCCCTGATTGGAAAGCCTGTCGTTGCCCTGCTGGATCGGATGATCGAGAATTTCATTCATACGGGCAATGTTGGTTCGTGTACTGATGACTGCCGCAAGATTCTGGAGTGCGCCCTGCAGAGGGTCATATAAACGGGATACTACCAGAAGGAACATAAAGAATGTAAGCACGGAGAGGCTTCCTTGCATGAGCAAAACAGCTCCCACCAGCGCAACCGTTGCAATACCAAGCTTCAGCACCAGCGATGCGGAAACCACAAAAACAGCAAGGCCGAATTCATTGAGGATGGAACGATGCTCCACGGCACGGATCTTCTTTTCCAGACCTTTTAAATATGCCTGCTCCGCATTGTTCGCTTTCAGGTCACGAACCGTTTCAATGCACTCCTGTATCCCGTCTGCGCAGGCCATCTTTACATCCATGGCTTTCTGATTCAGATTTTCCTGAATCTTTGCGGAAAATCTCACAATCGCAAAGGCAACCGGCAGAACCCATAAGGCAGCCAGTGACATTCTCCAGTCCGTAAAGAGCAGACCGATGGAAATCAGAACTGTAGAAATGATCGAGCCCGCAAGCTCAGGGATAAAATGCGAAAAACTCTGCTCCAGGAAGGTGCAATCCGCCATAATGGTACTGGTAAGATCGGCTAAATCCTTTTTCTCGAAAAAGGAAAGGGGGATTTTTCGCAGATGCTCTGCCAGGGTAATACGTCTGATACCGCTTTCTTTGTAAGTAGCAAAGTAGGTTGCATTGTATTGAAAGAAAGTGGTCAGCAGAATCAGGTCGATACACACCACGCAGCCTGCCACATAAAATGGAATTTTCTCACCAGGAACACCCCCGTTCATAAGATCGCCGACCAGGTAATATAAAAGTCCCACCGGGAACATAAAAGACAGATTCTGAAGGACACAGGCCAGGCAGCCTTTGATCAGGTCTTTTGCTCCCTGTTCAGACAGGGCATATTTTTTCTGCAGTTTTTTGATCATATCACTGCACCTCCTTTGTTACCTTCCATTGCACGGAAGTCTGGTAATTTTTCCACATACGGCTGAATATACCGTCTTTTGCAAGCAATTCGCGGCTGTTTCCGCACTCGGCAACCCGTCCGTCCTTGTTTGTTGTAAAATAAAAATGGTTCTTCCGCATTTGTTAGTATCTAACTAGAAATACGATACATCAGTTTAGCCTCTAGCAGTCGCCTGCCACATCGGCCATACATGGTACGCTTGACCATTTTGAGTTTACTATTAGTTCCTTCTACAAACCCATTACTAAGGTCACTGGAAACGGCGTTTTCAACTGCTCTGATATCTTTTTCCAGGCCATTAGCAAAACTGGAAAGTTCTTTTATTTCGGAGGTCTTGTAGCGATCTATAAAAAGATATAAAAGTGGCAAACTTTTCTTACTGAAAAGCATACGAAATTCTTTGATACACTGCTCAATTTTCCAAAGGATTGGCATTTGGTTCCAAAGAAAATCCCTGTGAGTTCGTGTAAGTTCTCCATTCATCCATAGATAATTGAAGATACCTTTTCTGGTTATATAATCAGTCTTCGCTTTCTTGCCTCCATCATCACTGTATTTTGCCGAACCGTTGCTGTATTTTTTGATTTCAAGACCATTTACGTATGCAATCTTACATATATATTGTCTGGCATTTGTAGAGGTTCCAGCATATCCCGAATCTGCCAGTTCTCTAGCAATCGCAGACTGAGTCAGACCACTTTGTATACTTTTGATTATAAAATCGGTATATCTTTCCAGGGATCCGTGTACATTGCTGTGGCATAATTTATTTGGGTCTTCTTCTAGATATTTTTTTACGGTCCTACGATCCTTCCCTGTGATCTGTGCGATTTCCTGAACAGAAATTCCATCTTTGTGAAGTACCTGTATCTGTTTAATGAGATTTCGACGGCTTTTTTCTTTTTCCGATAAGTTATCCACATTGAATAAGATTTTTTTTACCTGCTTCTATCTGGGAGGTGGATAAATCCGTATTGTTTTCAGGTGAATTAATAGGAATTTCATTCGTGGCAGGAATCTCCCGACCAAGGATTTTATTCACCGCCTCCATCAGATTTTGATGCAGATGAAAACGATCCGCAATCTGCATGCAATTGGGCAGAATTTCTTCCACTGCTTTGGCGTAAGCAGAAGCACGATCTCTGCTTACAGTGGTTACATGCTTATTTTGTTTCAACCATTCTTTCAAAGTGGCGCCATCCCTTCCATCCAGAATCGCTACGGTATTATGTGTTGCTTCATCAACTATTATGGTTCCATATGTATGTCGCTTTTTAAAGGCGAAATCATCTATACCAATGGAAGAACCACATATCTTAGCCGGCTGTTTTGAATATCTTTTCAGAAGTAAACGAATGACAGTGTCTCCACTAATTTTAACATTCATGGATTTCATAATCCTGGCACTGGCTTCACAGCTTGTCTCAACAGCAAGCACACAGGCAAAATCTTCAAGACGATCCGTCATTCTGCTGTTGTAACTAAGAAATCCACCAAATGTCTCTGTTGGTGCAGACGATGCACAAGCATCACTATTACACTCATAATCATAAATCTGCATATCCAGAATCATTCGTTTTCCCAGGATAGGAAGGTCTTGCACTGTACGGCGGTGTGATCCATGATGCTGATGCAATAAAGCACCACATCTGTGACAAGTACAGGATGTACTTGTGGAATGCATATGAATGATGATTTTATCATGTGTATCCTCAATACTGAGTATCTTCAAATCGGATGGATAAAACGACTGTAAGTTTAGCGTGGAATCTAATATAGCCATAACGTGAATCCTTTCACCAAGTATAATCTTATTATACTCCTTGCGTAGCTATTTTAAAATATAAATTTACTAATGGTTGCGGAAGAACCAAAAAGGTCTTGCAAAAAACACGTCCTGAATGACAAAAATCTGATCCACATTTGTTACGGTAGAAAGCCTGTGGGCAATCATAATCACCGTCTTTCCCTCGGAAAGTCTTGAAAAAGCAGCCTGTACGCGGCTTTCGTTATCCGGGTCAGCAAAGGCAGTGGCTTCATCTGCTAATGTCAAGTAAGGACTAAAAAAATCCTCCGGATTTTTTCCAGAGGATTTTTTATAAAAATTCACACAAAATAAAATTATCACTGCAGAAAATTTTTATTTAATTACTCCAGCACTACCTAACTCTATAAATTTTGATGGATAATAATCTGCATCCATTTTAACTTTCAACAATTCATAAAAATGCTCATTATGTGTAGATATTATAATCTGGCGCCCCATCTCTGTAGTTATAGTTCTAAGAAGATCAATAAAAGCCAACAAATTTATACCATCTAAATGCTGAATAGGATCATCCATAAAAATAGTATTAAAGGTAGTATTTTTTTCGCTCAACACTTTTGATAAAAAAATACATAATGACAAAATATTTACCTGAGCTGAACTTAAGTATAAAACCGGAGACATCATGTTTTCTTCAGAGTCATCATATGTATAAATGTGAGTTTTCAATCCCTTCTTATCTTTTGAAGTAATAAATTTGATATGCTTCATTGTAGGATGTGGATCAATCTTATTGTATATCTGATTAATGATGTCAGAATTAAAATACTCATTTGTTCTTTCTACAATGAATTCCTCCACATAATTTTTACTTTCACCCAACTTTTCCAACCGTTTGTCCAATAATTCCAACCTTTCTTTTTGCTTTTGGCAGGATTCTTTTCTATCTAGCCACATTTTTTGTTCTTTTAAATTTCTTAACCCTAAAAGAATATTATCTTCTTTTTCCGATCTCTCACAAAGCTCCTTTATTTTCTCTTTTAAATCGGTATTTAATTGCTCAATTATAGGGGCTATTCTTTCATCACTTTCAACTTCGCCAATTGCGCTTTTGCATCGTAGCAAATAGCTATCAATATTGACTTGCAATTCATTAATTTCTTTCAAAAGCGACTCTAATTTTAATTCGAACTCCTCCTTCTTTCCAGTAACTTTAGATTGGTTATCTACAAGCTGTTTTTCTATTTCAGATAATTGCTCAGATAGCATTTTACACTGATTTTCAATTACTTCCTTCATTTCTTCGTAACTAAACTCAGATTTATACAAATCACTTTCTTCAAGAAATTTTCCAACTTCTAAGAAAATAGGCTCTACTTTGATATTACTATTCTCCTCTTTTATTTCAAGAATTCTTAAATTACAATCTCGAATGCTTTTATTTATTAAATCTAACTTTTTCTTATGATTTTCATTCTCAGCTTGCCAAAACTCTATGTTTTTTTTCACAAAAGTTATTTCTTTGTTAATTTCTTTTTCTTTATTCTCAACGCTATCCTTTACGGAAATATCAACTCCTTTTTCTAAATAACTCACTACCAAATTTTTACAGATGCTTTCGGCTGAATCAACCATACTCTCCCATGAAGTAATTATTTCTTGCAATCTCGTTGTTTTTTCCATTTCTGTAGTATACTGTTTTTTATACCTTGTATGAATAGCTACAATTTGTATATCTATTTCTTGCTCTACTTCTTTTATTTTTACTTCAAGTTCTTCCTTTCTCACCATATTCTTTTTCAACTGGCTATCAATTTCCAGCAATTCTTTGTTTTCATTTGCATTTTCAGATATTTTCCCTAGTAACTCCTCGCAATCATTATATTTCATGTGACATAAAGGACATTCATTTTGATTTCTTTCGACCACAATATCTTTACCTTGAATGAGTAATTGTTGAATTTTGTCAAGCAATTTAGCAATATTCCTTTTACTCTTTTCTAAAGCCTCGATATTTTCAATCAATAAAGTTTTCTCCGCTATTAGCTTATTAGTAAAATCATAATTGCTTATGATCTGCTCAGAAATAATATCTCTTATACTGTCTATATCTGTCTTTTTTTCTCTGAATGCTTCTATTCTGCTTATATAAAGAGAATATTCCATAATTCTTTTTTGCCGTTCTTCCAAGATATACTTTGCTTTAATAACTAATTTTTTATACTTTTGTATCTGTAATTTACTTTTTTCATACTTATAGAAGTTCTCCTGTAATTCTCTATTAACTATTTGTTGTTCTCCAATTACTTCATTACCTTTCTTTAATTTATCCTCTAACTCTTGTATCTTCTCTGTAATATCAAGTCTTTGTTTTTGGCTATTTATTAATTCCTTTTCAACACACTCCATATTCTTAATATTTCGTTCCATCTTGGTTTTGCATTCATAAAATACGGAGATTTTACCAAGAATATCAGAAAATTCTTGAGACTTCTTCAACATGTTATTCCTTTTTTGTACACCTTTTTCAATATTCTCCCATATTAATAATGCTTTTTCACCTTCAGACTTCATCTGCAACTTTAATTGCAGATTTTTTTTATTACACATATAAATAGAATAATCTTTTAATAAGATATCATTAACGTTTACATCAACTTCTGTCTTGTGTTTATCCTTCTGCGTTTTTTCATATAAATTATCAAATTCTCTCAAAAGCTCGTCTATTTCTGAAAATATAGCATTATTTTGCAAAACTTGAAATCCATAATTCTTTTCGTAATTTAATATTAATTCCTTAATTTTTTCACTTTGGCTATTTTCATAGCTATATTTTTTTAATTCTTTCTCTTCCTTTGAAATATCCAAAGTTAACTGTTTTTTCCTTTTATCTATTTCACTATATAATTCAGTAATATTATTTAAAATTTCTGAGTAATTATTTTCGTCCCACATTACCCGTAACTCATTTGTTTTATCTTCTGCTGTATATCTTTGTAAAAAACTTGTAATCTTGTCATGTGCCAACAAATTTGTTGTACAAAATGTGTCTTTTTCATCCCATATTGTTTGCAACTCCTTAGAAATACTTACTGGCTCACCTGGTCTATAATCACCCTTCATTTTTCCACTTTTCTTCTTTGTACAAATATGCAATATACGATTATCCTCATCAACAATTTTTACTGTTCCAAACTCAGCATCAACATCTTTGTTCTTCAATATATAATCTTTTTCACTTTTTCTTTCCTCTTCAACGGGCTTACCTCCTTCTAGCCTCCCTATTTTATCAGTAACTGCCCATTCTATTGCGTCAAAAAAAGAGGTTTTCCCATAACCATTTGGAGCATAGATTGCCACTAAATCTGCTATTTTTCTACCATTATCATATGTAAAATTAAATCTCTGCAAATCCTTATAAGCCCTAAAGTTGCCAATATCTATCTCTTTAATTTTTTTATTCATCGATACCATCTCCTATATACAGCGCAACCTTTTTATTTATATCCAAGTTACTTTTTCGCAAAATTGTGTATAACTCCAAGTCTTTTTCTGCTATCTTATCATATAATAAAATTTTTTCCTTTGGTTCTTCTAAGTCATTTATACTAAGACTTAAAAGACGCTTCCTGAGATAATCCCTATCCTCTAATTCTTTTTCTGACAAATCATCCCATACCATTTTCCGCACAGCATATTTATCTTGCTCCACTTTAGCTTTTATTTTCCAATCTACAGTTTCTTCACATTCAAAAATCAAATAAATGTTCCATTTTTCAATCGCTTTTCTCAATTTTGTTTGAAATTCCACTGCAATTGACGCTGTTATAGTAGCATAATAATTTTCTATTTCTTTTTGATTATTTACAATTACCTGAAATATATAAATGTTATAGCCCTGCTCTTTCTCAACCCAGCAAGTAATCATATCTATCCATTCTGAGTTATCAGTGTTACGTAATGAATCTTTCCCATAATTATATAATTCAAATCCCATGAAGCACCTCCAGTATTCTTCCGCTTAATTTTCGCTCCAATTCTTTCCCGGATAATTGTTCGTTTCCATCCTCATCTATAAAACGTACCATTTCATCTATTAATGCCTCAATATGTACCAGTGATATATGCTGCATACTACTTTTTACATCATCAATATAAAGATGATTTTCAACACTAATTGTACGGCTGATATTAGTAACTATTTCATTAATCTTACTCGATGGAAGAATTTTTTTAGCAGGTGTTTTATCAGTCTTTATAATCATTAGTTCCCCATCATTAATATCAAAATATGCGTTCTGCAAATAATCTTTCAAAAAATCAGGCAATTTTGTATGGTTTGTCACATAAAAAACTTTAACACTTCGATCTCCGTCAATTCCTTTTATCATATAATAATTTTCATTTTTAAGATTTTCTCGATCTTCAATACACCGAATTATTAAATAAAGCAACCATGCTTCCCATAATTCATTTTTTAAAACACTTTTATGCGAATAGGGCCATACGATTTTACTTCCGCAACGATCCATTATATTCTTAGGTGTTACATTTCTTATAATCTCAGGTATTTGTACTGAACACACTTCCACTAAAGGATCATCAAATATTTCCAAAGTGCCTTGGACAAAGTCATTAAAACTACACCATCTTATATTTGGTAAATGTATATTTTGCGCTTTAAATAATTCATCATCTATTCTAAATATTGATATTCCATTGATGGCGGAAAAAGCGCCTTCTGGAGAGCATAAATCATTAAGAATTCCACATAAATAAATTCTATTATCCTCTTCTATAAATACCCCGCTTCCAGAATATCCAGAAACATTTTGAGATGCAGTACTTTCATATGTTTCAAAGCTACTTTCGCTATTAATTTGAATAATTGATTTACTCGGAATATCATTAATTTCTCCTCTAAGCAAATATCGTTTTATATTACTTGATACAGAACTTAAAGCATTAGGAAATCCCACAATAGCTACCTTTTCTCTTATCTCTGGTTCTATAATTTGATATTCCGGTATATCATCAAGAAAATCAATTGTAAAAATAATAATGTCGTTTTCCTTAAGTATCGTCTTTTCTCTAAAATTCAAAAAAATTTCTTTTATACATCCTTCTACCTGTCGAAATATCTTTATTTTCTCATATGCAATATCTGTTTGTTCATTCAAACAATGCCATGCCGTTATAAGATATGAATTTGTTTTCTGTGTATTTGAAATAAGGATACCTGATCCATAGAACCCCTCATACTCTATTTTTATTACAACCTTATCATAAAAATCCGTTATCATGCTTAGGTTTCCTCCACATTAATGCCTGCTTCATTTAAAATAATGAATTCCATGCCATATTCTGATATTTCTTTTTCTGTAAAAATTTTGCTGGCATCAATATCATAATTACAGTAAAATTTGACAGGTAAAGTAGTATTACAAATAATTCGACTTAAACATTCTTTGCTCGGTCTTCCTTCTTTTGTAAGCTGCGTACTTATAATATAATTACTACAATCCAACATTTGAATAAGCTCATTGCTCGTATTGTGCTTGCTCGCATGATGAGCTATTTTACAAAAGTCAACCTTCAATTTATTTTCATTTGAATAGCCAAGCTTTGTTAAAGAATTCTTTATAGTGTTATCCTCAGCATCACCCAGAAGCAATAATTTTTTTCCACTAAATTCAAATAAAAAGGCTATACTACTTCTGTTCGTCAAAGAAACAATCCCTTCAAATTCTTTTTCATGTAGCTCAGTAACACTTTTTTCATAATCACAGCAATATGCGATATGTGTTGTACGAGCACATTCTTCATCATCTTTATCAGCAAATTCTTTTAATATTTCAACATTTGGCGATAGTACAGTAAGTTTTGCACCTCCGACAAAATGGCAACCGGGACTAACTATAGGTAATTTTCTTATAATTCCTGTTCTTTGTAAAATTTCCTCTAAGTCTTCCCCCTGTCTCCAACTAATTTTTGTATCTCTTTCATACAAATTAATCTTTTTGTAAAGTCCATCTATCTGTAACGAATTAAACAATCTCTCTCCAAAATTAAACCACATTTGTTCGATTATCGAAAAGTCAAAATCTTGATTAGAAAACAACCGTAAAATACCATCTATATGGTCTGAATCAATATGAGTCAAAACTAATAAATCAATTTTTCCCTTTTTCTCTTTTATCTCGTCAATAAATTTACATAATTGATGAAAACATAATTTTCCTCTACCTCCATCAACAAGAATATAATGCAACCTATCATCCCCATACGAAATAATTATACTGTCGCCATTCAAAGCTTTTAGTACCTTAATATTAAGCATAATCTATATCTGACACCCTTTCAAACGTCATTCTTCCTGTTTCAATATCTATACATTCTAAGAATGCTATACATATTTTACCATCAATTGCCTTTTTCCTCTACAATGAAACCACATAAAATTCCTTATTTCGACTATTGGCAATTAAAATGGCCTGCCCTCACGGGCAAGCCACCTCATCAAACACATTTTTAAACTTCCATTTAATCTCATACCGGTCATCCCGATATATTCTCACTTCCTTTATCATTGCTTCAACCATTTCTTTCGTCAGTGCCGGTTCTCTTGCAAACAAAGAAATATTTTCAAGTTCTTTCAGCTGCTCATCATCCACCTCTGTCTGCATCGCCATCTCTTTGCTTAATTCAGCGATCTTCTTTTCCGCCGCTTCAATCTCTGCATCACAGGCTTGCTTTACAGCCAGATACTGATTCCGGTCAGCTTCCTCCATGATATATCGTTCATAACAATCCTGCTTTTCCGTTTTCTTTTGTAAAATTCTCTGCCGGAGCTGTGGTGCCATCTGTCCATGTGTGGTTCTTGTCAAGGGTTGCAACTGCTGCGTAGGTGCCAGCGTTTGTCTGGGTGTTTCCGGTTACGGTGTAGCCCTCGCCTGCGGTAACGCCAGTTTGGACTTTGCCTGTGTAAACAAGGTTTGCTGCTGCGGACGGCTTCGCTACTGCTTTCTTTGCAATGCTCCATGCCACTTTTACAGAATCGGTAGTGCCGTCTGCCCAGGCATAGTTTTTGTCAAGTGCTGCAACTGCGGTACAATCGCCAGCATCTGTCTGAGTATTTCCGGTTACGGTATAACCTTCGCCAACGGCAACACCAGTCTGGGATTTGCCATTGTAAACAAGATCTTTTGCTGCGGATGGTTTTGCTACTGTTTTCTTTGCAATACTCCAGGTAAGGGTAAGAGCGTCTGTTGTTCCGTCAGACCACTCGTAGCCGTCTGCAAGGAGAACCTTGGCGTTGTAGGTACCTGCGTCCTTCGCTGTGTAAGTACCAGACAGGTTGTAGCCTGTGCCTGCTTTCACACCTGTCTGGAATTCGCCGTTATAGGTAAGACCGGAAATGGCAACTGGCTTCTCGGTCTGGAGTGCTTTGATGGTCCAGTCGAATTCTACAGGATCGGTAGTCTCATTAGTCCAGAAATAACCTTCATTTAATGTAACTTTTACATGATAAGTTCCAGGAAGTGTTGCAGAAGTAGTTCCCTCTACTGTGTAATATTTGCTTTCCGGAACAGCCACTTTCTCTGTTGTATCATAAGTGAATGCAGAAACTGGTGCAGTTGGTTTCTCAGCAATAGCACCCTCTCCTGCGAATATGAAAAACTGGCACTGGCTTTTGGCTCTGGATCCAACATAATTTTCATCAATAGCAGAATAGTACAACTGCAACTGTTTTTTCTGTTGAACCAAACTTAATGACACATCTACTCCGGTAATTTTTACATTGTCACCTTCATCAGTTATATCCATTTTTTCAACAGATACATACTGTTTGCTGTCTCTGTCATAAATAACTTTGTAAATATCCTTACCTTCAGTTAAAGCTTTAGGGAACAGAAAATCCATGCATGTAACTTTTGCTTTTGTCCCCAACATTTTATCTTCTGCTGACTTTCTGTACAGGGCTACCTTATAGCTATCTTCAATTTTTAATTTTCTAAAAGAAGACTGTCCAGATTCAAGAATTAAATTTTCCAATTCTTCTAAATTAGTTATATTATCTTTTTTAGCTGTGAATATTGTATCTGTAGCTAATGTTGAGTCGTCACATTTTTCGCTTTGGTTATGTCCATGATAAATTGCTGAAATACCTGTTACATCATCTGTATAAGTTCTCTGAGTCTTTACTACTGATTGCTTATTGCAAATCACAACATAACCAAAATTTAATCCATTATATAGATCAACAGCCTCCCAGATATCTCCGTCTTGTCCATTCCAGTAGTCACGGGTAGTGTTTCCCCGAGTTTTCATTCCACTCAAAGAATCGCCTTGCCACTGATAAACCTGTGCATCATTAACGTCAATATCAAAGAATACACTTGTGAACAAATTATATTTTATTTTGGATTCTGAAATATCTTTACCATCAGTTCGGTTAAGCGAAAAATAGAATAACTTATATTCAGGCTCATTTGCACAGTGTTCCTTCATATAAGTATCTACTTTTTCAAATTCTTCACCAGATGTCACTTCATGAATATCTGCAACCACTTTATCCATGTTGCGTCCACGGGCAGCGATTCCCACTCTTGCATCATCATTAAAAAATGCTTTATTTGAAATATTTACGTCTGGTTTCTGTTCTTCAAAATCTACTGCAAGATTTAACGGTACATACCATTTGACATCTTTATCTGGATTTTGTTCATCATATAATATAATTCCAAATTCTACGCAATCACCAAGGGTGTATAAACCGCTAAAATCATCTAATTCAAAAACAATCTTTTTAATTCGTCCTTTGTATGTTCCATCCCCCATGTCAATCTTATCGACATTGTCGTAAGCCCATGTGTCACTTCGTTCAATTTCTTTTACATGTACGTTTGTACCATCTTTAACCTGTAAAAGTTCAAAAACCTGATTTTTCAGTTCAAGCGTTAAAGTGATTCTTCCATTTTCATCAATCACCATAGAAGCATCATTATATATTGGATTTGTTGGTACTCCAAAGACGCCGCTCATACCTACTGGATCAGCTGGGTTATTAAGATACGCATTTACACCTAAAATTTTGTTCTGTGCACCTGGTACATATAAATTGGCTGTTACATTTTCATAAGTTCCTGCTGGAAGAGAATCAACACTACTCCAAGGTGCAGGATCTTCCGTTCCAGCTTCTGCAAATGCCTGAACCAGCTCTTCCGTAGACATTCCTTCATCTGTAAATTCATCCGAAATATCAGAGCTCTCTTCTTCCGCACTTCCATCTGAGAATCCGTCCATGAAGTCTGCGCTCTCATCCCCGGCATTTTCCTCATCTGTCAGTCCGGTCTCGTCGCTTCCAGCCTCGGCTGTATTTTCCTCAGAGATCATCTCCCCAGAACCGAAGCCTCCGTCTTCTTCTGCTTCTGCCTCTGGTGCATCTGTATTTTCCTCTGCTCCTGCGTCTGCTGCCTCTGCGGTCACTTCCACATCTGCCTCAGCTGTGAAATCTGCCGCTGATACCGGTGCTGCTGACATGATCACAGCTGCCGACATGATCCACGCCATACTGCGTTTCATCTTTGAATTCAGCATTTTCTTTTCCTCCTCTTTCTCTTTTCTGGCTATACTGTTATTTGCGGCAATGCCTTTTATATTAACAGGTTCTCCCTGTAATATACTTTCCCATCCTTGCGGTTCACCTAATATACCTTTTGTTACCGACTTCAAATATAATTCAGTTGCATCTAACTAATGAGATGTAAAAAAGGCATATCCACTATGCCATTACTTGTTAGCATTCTCTAACTATCGGTGTTTTAGCCTCCTCTCAAAAATAAAGCAATACTTTTTGTGCAACTTTTTTCGAATTAACATATGTTAACTTTTCCCTGTTAAAAAGTGCCAAAAGCTGCATTTTTTAGTTCCTATCATTAAGAGATGTTTGTAAGAATGTATAGCTCATCATGCACACTTCTTTCTGCCTGACAGCAAAAAAAGAGAACAGCTTTAGCCATTCTCCTTTTGTCATCTGAATCCAATTTTTTTTATCAAGAATACCAATTTTCTACTGCTTTTCTTGATTTCGAATCTCCTTAATCAGCTCTACTGCATTTTCTGCATCATCAGTTTTTACGAATATATCCATTCCATATATTCCAAAGCCAGGTGCCCCATGCATCGCAACATTCGCACTTGCCTCCTGTGAAAAAGCCATTATTCCATTTTGTCTTAACATTTCCATGAGTTGTTCCGTTTCTATTATATTTTGTGCATTGTAAATCTTGATATATTCCATCTTAGATAATGGTGAAATTTCTTTTATATTTTGAGTATTTGTTGGATTTTGTTTCTTTTTCCGATTGATAAATGTCAGAATTCTAAGAATAATAAATGCGACAATAGTAATACCGATCCAAAATTCAAAAGCTAATCGTGTTATCTGTGTTTCTGTAGCTCCCATTCTTAACAAGCATACGCCATAGAGGAAAGCAAAAATTCCTGAACATAATACGCTGGTAAGAAAATCCCTCCATACAGTAGTATTTTGGGGCAAACATTTATCCCATATTCCATTGTATATCATAATAGTTGCATACAGGATTCCTCCGGCTAAAACACTTACTGTCTCTCCTAAAATAAAACGAATATTTATTGTCAATAACATTTGAATAATAATTGCCATTACACCAATCACAAACATTGATGCAAAGGCAAGATTTCCAGCCTGTAGTGCTTTTCGTTTTGTCCATTCTTCATACATTGCAACTTTGTCCAAAGTTTCTCTCATCTCTTTATTCATAGCCTGGCTCCTTTCTCCATCCAGGAGCTCTCTCATTTCAACATCGTAATATTCAGCAAGCTCAACAAGTATGCTAAGATCTGGCATATTTGTTCCTGTTTCCCATCTGGAAACTGTTCTTGCAGACACTCTGAATTTCTCAGCAAGCTGCTCTTGTGTCAGATTCTTTTCCTTACGACATTGCTTTAAAAAAGCTCCGATCTTTTTTGTGTCCATGTCTCTACCTCTCTTCCACTTACAGTTTACCAATATGTAACAAAATTACCACGACATAAAATGAGAATCCACGAATTTTCAACCAGACATTGTATGTCTACGATATTCAAAGTTACTTTCAACATCAAAAGTTGCTTTATGGTCATTCAAAATTATCAATCCTTCTTTTCAGCTTTAGGTTTATGATAGGCCATTTATATAAATTATCGTATTTTTTACTCTCCGGTCCAGCATTTTTTTCTGCAAACTGGAGGTATATCAGCCTTTCTTGTGAGTAGCAAAGTATTCTTTCAAAACAATCAGTGCTTCCTCTCTCAAAATGCCTGATTACAGTTTTATTATTCTGCTATGATTTTATGTAGTTTTATTAGTATGCAATACCACACTACAGTGCAGACAACCGTTCAAAAATATATTCCTTCTCTGATGACAAGTCTTCTCTAAACCTATAGCCCAGTCTGTTAAATTCTTGTATATCAGCTGGATTTTCAATCCCTCTTTCTGCCATAAATCTGACCATTTCGCCGCGGGCCATTTTTGCATAAGTACCTTTTGTTACCAGCTTTTCTCCGGATAATTCACAAAATGTAATCGTTATATACGTATCTTTTGGTGACAGATATTTTTCTATGCATTTCGAATATTCTTTTGATGCCAGATTAATAATGATCCGGCTGTCATCAATAACGGACTGATATAGCAGATCTCCCCAATAGTCATATAAATTTCGGGTATTTCCTATTGTAACCTTTGCCTGCATTTCCAGGCGATATGGTTTCACACCGTCCAGTGGCTTTAAGCTTCCATAAAATGCGGATAAAATTCTCAGATGCTTTTGGATATACTCAAACTGTCCGTCTTCAAACACTGCTGGTGCCATATACTGGAATGCAATTCCTTCATAAGACAAAATAGCTGGAGTAAGCATGTGATAAAGATCCATATTTTCTAATCTGTCAAAGTTCTGCCTGGCAATCTTGTCATTACATTTCCAGATTGCTTTCAGTTCCTCTTTTTCCAGGCTCTTCATCCAACTCAGTATCTTCGTTGTCTTATCAAGAAAATCCGGCATTCCTACGGGTGCTATGCTGTCCGTATCCGTAATCATCTTTTTTGCCGGTGATAATATAATCTTCATCACGCCAATTCCTTCAGCATATTTTCAGGATCATCTGCTGCTTTCACTTTATCATTTGCCTTTATGATAATTCCATGCTCATCAATCAGATAGGTCGTCCTTACTACTCCCATAGAGACTTTTCCATAATTCTTCTTTTCTTTCCAAACGTCATATGCCTCAATCACTTTGCGCTCCGGATCTGCCAATAAGGTAAATGCCAGTCCGTATTTTTCTTCAAATCTCTTATGAGAAGCTACTGAATCCTTACTAACACCAAGGATAACAGCTCCTTTTTCTGTAAACTGAGGATACCGATCTGAAAAGCCACATGCCTGTTTCGTACAGCCAGCTGTATTATCTTTCGGGTAAAAATATAAAATTACTTTCTTTCCGGCATAATCACTTAATTTATGCATGTTTCCGTTCTGATCCGGCAGTTCAAAATCAGGGGCTTTTGTTCCTGTTTCCAACATTTTTTAATCCTCCGTTTCTGTAGCTTCCGCTTTCTTTCTTGTTTTTTTACTGCCAGAAATCATTTTGTGTCCTGTATAGATAGACATTATCATACAAAGCAGAGAGCTTAGTGCAAAATATTTGTGACTTGATTTTAAGCCTTTATATCCTGTATAAACAGTTCCAATCATGGTAATAAATGCTCCTAACGACCAATATTTGTGTGCTTTCATGTGATTCCTCCATTTTTCAGTGTATTCAATTGTAATTATACTCTACCGCATTCCTATGTCAATTTTATAATAGATCCTTCCTATAAAATTTTTCAGAATATCTGATATGATACCCTCAAGTAGGGTATAAAAATAAAAACACCTACTTGAGGGCATCATATCAGAACTGGCGGTTATGTTTGAGGGAAGCACCGCCAGCGGTACAGAGCAGGCTTACCGGAAAGCGATGGATAAGCTGACAGAGCTTCTGATTGCCGAGGATGCCATCCATGCAGGCCGGCATATTTTTTCATTGCCACCCGATGTTCTTACAAAACATATACTTCTCCCCCCTTGATGCGTCATTCTTGTTCTGAAAACAGGAACAGAATTCTTACAGCGACTGTAAGTGTTATATATTGTGTTTCTGTGCTATCATTTACCTAAAAATGGATAGGAGGTATTCATATGAACCCAATTTTGAATATTGAAAATCTTACCAAAGTCTATGGGACTTTGCCAAACCAGACGAGAGCCCTGAACGGAATCACTTTTCAGGTCATGCCGGGAGAGTTTCTCGGTATTATGGGAAGCAGCGGTTCCGGTAAATCCACGCTTCTCAACTGTATTGCAACTGTGATTCAGCCCACAGGCGGACGCATTCAGGTGGATGGGGATACTTTGCAATCGCTCAAGGGAAAGACTCTTGCAGAGTACCGTAGCAAAAAAGTTGGTTATCTATTTCAGAACTTTGAATTGCTGGACAACCTGACTGGCAGAGAAAACATCCTGCTTCCGACTTCCTTGCATGGGGTATCCGAAGCAGAAAGCAGCCAGAGGCTGAAGCAGTTGACTAACTATCTGGAAATCACTGATGTTCTGGATAAGTTTCCGTCCAAGATGTCCGGCGGTCAACGTCAGCGTGTTGCGGCAGCAAGGGCTCTGATCTTGCATCCTCAAATGATTCTTGCCGATGAGCCGACGGGTGCGCTGGATTCTAAGAACGCAAGAAGTCTTATGGAGAAGCTGTCCGACCTGAATCGTTACGAACAAGCTACGATCCTGATGGTAACCCATGATTCCAATGCCGCCAGCTTCTGTAAGCGCATCCTGTTCATCCAGGATGGCGTGATCTTTCATGAGCTACGACGTGGAGACGAATCCCAGCAGGAGTTCTACGGGCGCATCCTAAAAGTGATGGCGCAAATGGGAGGGGGCGGCGCAAATGTTCTCTAATCTCATTCTTCGGAACAGCCGTCGCAGCCGAAAGGAAAACGGTCTGTTTTTCAGCTCCCTGGTGATTTCTATTGTTGCCTTTTACATGATTCTTTCCATCTCTACTCAGAATGTTATGATCTTTTTGCAGAAGATGGAGAGCGATGCCGTGAACAGGCTCTTGCTTCTGATTCCTGTGTTTTACGGAATGACCTTGGGTATTCTTTTCTTTTTGATCTATTTTGCCTGCAAGTATCAGTTCGAGCGCAGACGGCATGAGTTTGGTGTTTATCTAATGTTGGGGATGCGTAGAAGTAAACTGTTTGGTATGCTTCTGGCGGAAGATTGCCTGACCAGTATTCTTGCCATGCTCATAGGCTTACCTGTGGCTGTGGTGCTTTCAGAAATTATCAGTCTTGTCACCGCCAAGCTGGTAGGCATGGGAATCATCGGTCATCAGTTTTCTTTATCTTGGTCTGCGATTGAATGGACGTTGGCAGGATTTCTGGCAATTAAGCTGACGGCACTTCTGATTTTGAGTGGACGGATCAGCCGCCAGGAGATCGGTACTTTGCTATCCCAGCCAGCGAACCGTCCCAAAAAGCAAATGCCTTCTGTTTTCTATGGGCTGGCTGCTGTATGTGCAAGTGTGATGTTGGCAACGGCTTATTACATGGCAATTCAAGGAATTGCATGGACAAAGGTAAGTATGATGGGACTGACTTTGCTGTTAGGTTCGGCTGGTACGATGTTGCTGTTCTACGGAATGCGGGCTCTGATTGCTCTGATTGTTAAAAAAGGCAAAGGAAACAAGCAGCTTCATGTATTTACTTTCCGCCAGATTCAGGAGAATGTCATTCATCAGTCAAGCTCTATGGCTATCAGCTCTTTGCTGATTCTGGCAGCACTGTGTTGCTTTGGTGCAGGCTTGGGGATCGCAGGGACAAACAATCTATCCGCCGACCATGTAATTGACTATACCTTTGAAGATTATACCGTTGAAGATTCGGCGCAGGTTCTTTCGAATATACAGACAGCCCTGAACGAAAACGGTTTGGAAAACCAGTTTTCTGAGCTTTTTGAAATGAAGGTTGGGCATATTCGCACCACAGAAGATTACGAGAATGCCTACAGCATGGATGCTGTTATGGAATCTCTTCGGAGCCTGCCCCAGTCGGAAGATCGGGATGTCCTTCTGAACAATCTTGGTTATGCCACAGATCCGTATCTGATTTGTCTGTCAGACTATAATCGTTTACTGGAATTGTCCGGCAAACCTGTCATTAAATTAAGTGAGGATGAAGCCGCTGTTTATATAGGTTCCGACTTTACTACTGTAAATCGCACCGCAATGCTGAACAACATACTTACTGAACAGCCTGAAACGGAACTGGTTGGCAGTCCGATTCATCTTACAGGAGAAGTTCAGTCTGTGAATTTGGTCGCGGACCGTTCTATTACTTTGTCCTTTGCATTGATTCTTCCAGATGAAGCCTTCCTCTATCATACCCAAGGAATGTATGATACGTATGTGAATGCGGTACTCAGTGAGCAGGCTATGAAAGGAAATAGCCTTATGACTGCATATTTGTATTTGAGCGAGAAGCTGGACGAAACTGGCCTTGAATATGAAACCTATCTTCAGAATATGAGCCGCCAGCTTTTCTACACCGTAGCATCCATCTATATTACCCTCTATCTGGCGATTGTGTTCCTGGTGGTTGCCAACACCATTATGGGTGTTCAGTTCCTGATGAGCCAGCAGAAAACCGGGCGTAGATACCAGACCCTGATCCGTCTGGGAGCCACTTACGAAAGCCTTTGCCAGTCCGCCAGAAAGCAGATTTCGTGGTTTATGGGACTTCCTGTATTGGTTGCAGCTGTCAGCAGTCTGTTTGGAGTCAGAGCGTTGTTTACAGGGATACTCTCGTCACGAACCCGTGAGACAGTGTCTGAAATGCTACCTGTATCTGCTGCTATGATTTTGCTACTTTGTGTGATAGAATGTGTTTATATGAGTGTGGTCAAGCGCTCCAGTGATCGGTATTTGCTGACACTGATGCAGCCACAGAGAGAAGAATAATTTGGAAGGAGGTGCTGTCGTGAAAAGAATTGCTGTTGTGGAAGATGAAGTTTATATTCGGGAAGAACTCTGCTATATGCTCCAAAGGGACGGGTATCTTGCGGAGGCAATCACCGAGTTTGAAGATGCCGCTCGACTCCTGGCAGCCCTCCGTCCTGACCTTGTGATCTTAGATCTAAATTTGCCGGAGATCAGTGGCTTTCAAATCTGTCAGGAACTAAAGAATAAAACCTCTATCCCTGTCCTGGTACTGACTTCCAGAGATCAGATAAAGGATGAACTACAAGCGTTCCACTTGGGTGCCGATGAATATTTGACAAAGCCGTACAGAAAAGAGCGACTTCTTGCCAGGGTATCCAATATTCTCAAAAGGTATGAAGGCCGTACCAACCTCATAGAGGGATCAGATTTCCTGTTGGACCAGCAGACTTACACACTTTATATTCATAACACCTCTGTGGTGCTTCCAAAAAATCAGGGAAAACTGTTGGTTGCTCTTTTGGCCAGTGGTGATGCTCTGGTCACGACGGAGCAGCTTTGCTTAGCACTATGGGGAACCACAGAATACATAGACGAAAATGCCTTGCAGGTTAACCTGACCCGGTTGAAAAAGACGATGTCCGGTCTGGAGATGAAGCAACGAATCGTTGCGGTTCGTGGGATGGGCTATCGTTTGGAAGCGGAGGTATCTCCATGAAGCAGTTTTGGCGCATAATAGAACGGTACTACCCTTGGCTGCTGTTGCTGCTGGGTGTGGATTGCTTTTGTTCTATCATTCTTTGGATTTCTGACATTCAGGCATTTCAGACCTTGATTGGGTTAGTGGTTCTGACAAGCATCCTTCTGTTTTCAGCGATCCTGTTTGTGCTAAACAAGCGGGAGACCACCCGCTGAGAGCTGTTCCGGGATTTCCTCAGTGATCCTACCATCTGCAACAAGGAACGGCTGCTCAGTGCCATCAGCCGGGAAGAAGGAGAATCTATCCAGCTTCTGGCATCCGTTTTACAGGAACACAAAACTGAGAGTAACAGTATGGCAGATGCCCTACAGGACTATGAAGAATATGTGGAGGGCTGGGCACATGAAGCGAAAACGCCCCTATCGCTGTTGACTATGCTCCTGGATAATCGGAGCGACGAAATATCTCCTCCCCTGCAAGCAAAGCTGGATTATGTCCGCAGTCAGCTTCAGGAGGATGTCACTCAAATGTTATACTATGCCAGGTTAAAGAGCAGTACAAAGGATTATCAGTTTGAGGATATCAATTTGAATGACTGCTTGGGGGAAGTTCTGGAGGACTATGCCCCACTTCTGGAAGAAAAGCAGTTTGTAATTCTCAATAAACTGCAATCTGAAACAGTCTATACAGACCGTAGAGGGCTTCAGTTTATGTTGGGACAGATCGTGAGCAATGCCATAAAATATAGCAGCGATAGTCCCATGCTAACGATCTCTATGATACATTCGGAGACCGCAGATGTCCTTTCAGTTGAGGATAACGGCATCGGTGTAAAAAAATATGATCTGCCGTATATTTTTCAGAAGGGCTTTACCGGGGATTTTACTGACAGCAGAAAGAAAGCCACCGGTATAGGGCTTTACCTGGTTAAGAAGATGGCTGACGATCTAAACCTTCGTCTGGAAGCTGCTTCCCAATGGGGAAAGGGCTTTAAGATAGTCATCTTCTTTCCAAAATTGAGATTTAATGGAAAATCATATAAATAGAAAAGCGCCCGCAGATTTTCTCCTGCGGGCAGCGTGGTGTCAGCTATCCAAAGGCTTGTATTGTTATTCTTTAATCTTTCTTTAAAAAATATAATAAAAGGTTTGCCCACAGGAAATTCTTACTCAATCTCTTCTCCATCTATATATAGTTGAAATTTATCAGGATTATTGACAACGTCATAGTCCTTTCCGTATTCTATAGGCCTATATTCGGCTGTCATTACCGACTCTCCTTCTTCAATATCCTCTTTCCATAAATAAATGTGCATATCAAGGCTCGTCGCATATCCATGGTCTGTTGAGAATTTTGTCGAATGAAAAGAATCATCCTTGTACATCTGCAATAGTTCTCTTGCAAACGCTTCTCTATCTTCAATATTTTCCCGGTTAGCGACCACAGTTATATTTTCATCACGATTTATGGAAAATGTTCCAACTACATCCGGTTCACCTTTCTTATGACCGGATTCAGATTTCATATAAATACTTTTTGCCGCAATTATCAAGATCACTGCTCCTGAGATCACTGCAATGATACTTCTCTTCATATTTCCATTCATTCCCTTCTAACTGTCCTACTGCATAATCTGTTACTTCTTTCAATACCGATTTGTCTCTTTTAAGTGTTACTTTCTTTCGTTCTTTCTGCACAGACAGATTAACATCTTCAAATCCTGCATTTTGCCTATATCTATTTTTAAGAATTATATATAGTTCTTTAGAACTATAATATCATGGTTTTGATTGCGAAAAAAGACATGTTTTACAAATGAATCCATAAAAAAAAGAAGAGCTTTATGCCCTTCAATTTTGCAGTTAATTCTATTAGCCTACAAAAGCTCTGACTGCATTTAAAATTCTTTTCTGTTCGTTCTTTGGTAATTTTTCTATCATTTCAGACAATTCATTGGTAACACCTGTGACAGAATGTGTCACGACATCAATCAGCAGTGCATCTGCCGATATATCAAGTGCATTGGCTATCGCTACAAAGGTATCCAATTTTGTTACTTTTAGTCCTCTCTCTATCACACTGACATGTTCAAAAGATACAGAATCTACAGAAGATGTGCTAGTTCTTTAGAACAAGTATTGATATTTTATATATCTTAACTTCCGGTTTTTTACGACTCTTTTTCTTGACCTCTTTATCTATTGTACTCTGATTTGTCATATGATTACCTCCGATAGCAGTCGTCCCCCCTTGTGATGATACCGTGTGCTTTTGCAGATGTGCGATACTCGTCTGTGGTGCTTAGCGGGACAAACTTTTCTTCGGTCAAATATTCAAGGGAGATTTCCCGTTTCCACCTTGCCACCAGCATACGGGCAGCGTCAAAGGACGCATGACGAATAACAATCCGGCAATAGGTATCATGCACTAAAATATCCGAATCCATATAGAAAGCACATATTGAACAACACTGCCAAAATCAGAGCTGACAGTATAAATGCCACTTTTCCTTTCCCCTTTGTATACCAGCAAATAAAAGCCAATAATGGAGAAACAGATGTAAATCCAAACCAAACCACCGCATAGCTTCTTGGAAAAAATCCTGCAATATAGTTTGAATACAAATAGTAACTTGCAACCATACCAACAAAGAATGCAAAAACATTAATGCTTTGCGTTCAGTAAAACCACATCTCTCTGCAATAGCTATGTTAGATTCAAAATAAAAATATTTTAGAAGAAACACTCTCCGGATCTCTTCTTTTTGTTTGTAAAGAAAAATACTGATTGATTTTCCAATCTCTTCATCATTCCTGCCCGGAGCATACCTTTCATCCGGCAGTACATCTGCAAGTTCATCCAATGCCATAACCATATTGGCTGATCGTTTTCGGGCTTTTAGTTTTCTAAATTTATCGATGGAAATATTTCTGACGATTGTGGAAATATAAGATTTAAAATTGCCTGGCCTTGCAGGTGGGATTCTGTTCCATACTCCTAAATAGGTGTCATTTACACACTCTTCCGAATCCTGGCGGTTATTCAGGACATTATAGGCAATTTTGTGACAGAGCTTTCCATATTTTATATCTGTTTTCTTAATTGCCTGTTGATTCCTTTCAAAGTAGAGTTCTATTATTTTTTTATCGTCTATGATGTTCACCTCCTCAAAAATGTTCTCAATTATAAAGTCGGCTTTTTTTGACGGACGTCTCAAAAAAATTATATTTTTTTGAGTCATAGCATAACAAAAAGAGAACAGCTCATTAGCCATTCCCTTTTGTCAGCTGAAGTGTTCCCTTATGGTTATTCAAAATTATCAGTACTTGTAATCTTCTGGTTCAATACTCTATTTACTCTTTCAATGGGGAAGCTATCTTCCATATCAGTCACTTCAAACAAATTTAGCGGTAGCTCCCTTTCTCCAATCAGAGACAGATATTCTTTAACAGCTCTGCGGTCGATCATGATTTTTCCATGTCCATCCCAATGACGATTACTCTCTTTCTTCTTCAACCCGGAAATCCAATATTCGTCGCCATTCTCAATATCTATATAATTGGAATAATTGCCATTATATTTTTGAAAAGCATGGTTATTAAAATAGATTGTTTTCTTACTCTTTGAAGTTTTCACATATCCGATCCATGCCGGACCATCATCTGAATATCCCATTTTAAGTTCAATGTACATTAAATCATGAATCATTTTTAACATCTCCATCTAAAGGAACAGTTTTAGCCATTCTCATTTTTTACTGCTGCTTAATAAGTTCCCGGATTCCACAAATAAACGATAAAACAATTACTATAATGTAACAACTCCGGTTTACAACCGTATTCTCAGCCCAGTTGCTTACTGCGATCACAGTCCATAAAGCTCCCTGTACAACCATCAGCATTCCATTTGTTTTTGGATTACTTTTATTATTTTGCTTTGCAACCAGTAAGAAAATGTAAACTGCTAAAATAATGAGTGATATAATGATTGTTAATGTTGACATAGGCTTGTTCTCCTTTGCTGTCCTGTTTTTTATTATTTCTGAGTCAGAATACCATTTTCTTCCAGTGCTTCTGTAAATACGAAATATATTCGTGTTACTGCGGGTTTATAGTAATGAAGCATATAGCAGATATCGCAATGCATTCAAGTTTCACTCTTACGCATAAATCCCGCCAGCTATTTCACTGCTAATCGATATATATTATAGCACCAATCTATAACCCTGTCATTGGAATGTCTAAGTTTCCTGGCTTTACTTTCCGTTATGTTAATAAGTCCACTATTACAAGTTTTTTAGCAAAGGACTGTTCCCAGTCCCCTGCCTTCTCCCATTCTTATAAACATTTTTTCTTGCATTTTTATCTGATTCTGTATTTTCTTCCACATGCGCATCTATACTTCTTCAAAAATATCTTGCGCACAGTTAGGCTGCTCTTTTTGATTTATTTTCCATCAAAAACAGATTTTTCCCATAGCATCCGGAATCTGTAACAGAAGCTGAACCGAACAGACTGTCAAGGTACTGACTGCCATTTTTTGACTTGGAAATATATAAATAGTAACTGCTCTTTATATATTCGTTTGTTCTCACATTATCCTGATAATAAGTGCTGAGTACAAAACATGCTCCCAGCTTATTCGCTTTTTCTTTTGCAGCTTCAATGGCTAGATTAACCGCTGCGTCCAGTTCCTCACAGGATAAATTTTTCTCATAATACCGTTCCAGGAAAAGGACCAGTTCTTCTCCTTCCTCTTCTTTCGTCTCATCCAGGTTTGATAAATCTGCAAACTGGATCTTTTTTCGGTGCATGTCGTCTGCATAGGATCCTTTTGTCAGCCGTAACATGGCACGAAACACTACCTGTCCATTTTTTTGGATAAATAAAAACTTTTTATTGGAATCAAAACAGGACAACAGACAGTGGCTGTTGCTTCCAGTACGGTAAGAAATACAGGAATAAGTTGGGATTTCTCCAATCTGCATGATTGGAAGAAGTCTGGTTTCCTCTTGCAGTGTCAGATCTCCGCAAATGTAGGTCAGATCTTTTTCCCATTCCAGTTCCACTTCTTTTGATACCGCAAAATCAATTTCTCGGCTAAGATCACCGGCTGGATATTTCAGTTTTTCAAATTTTCCAATCAGTTCTGCTACAACAAGTCTGCGGATTTCTTCTTTCTTGGATGGCTGCTGTTTTAAATAGGTTGCCATAACTTCAGCTCCTCCCGCAAAGATAAACTCTCCGATCCGTGTAGCATTTGTTTTTACAAAATCCTCAGAGAACGTAAGTTTTTCCTTTAATACTCCCCAGGAAATATCCCGCATGATAAGTTTTTCTTTTAATTCAAAAAACGAATCACACTCCTTGATCAGCTCCAGATTCTTTAAAAGACAAAAGACCTGTTCTTCCATGGTAATCTCTTTTTCCATACCTTTTAACTGTTCCTGGTATACAAGAAGCCATACTGCTGTTTCATAGCTTAAGCCCCGGATATTTCTGAAGTCTTCCCTTATCCATCTGGATAAAGGCTTTATGGACAATGCCTTTGCAAGTATCTCCAGCTGTCCGTCCTGAAATGTTTTTGGCATACACCTTCTCTTTAAAAGTTCCCGAAGGACACAGATCCGGTCATCTATCCGCATACAGGTTAGTTGCCCGTATAAGCATATGACTGTTTTTTCAGCCCTGCAAAGAAGTTTTAACTCCTCAAAAGTATACATTCTTTTTTTCAGATCGTGAAACTGCCGGCGTGGCAGGATTAGGTCAACACTTTCTTTTAAATTCTTCTTGTTTACAGTATTTAAATTTAGATATTCCAGATAAACCGATTCCTCCAGCAATAGGGAATTATCTGGAAGGTCGTCGAAGAGCATTTTTTCTTTCTGGATCAGCCTCAAAAAGTTTTTCTTCTTTTGGGTAATTGCATATAACAGAAGTTCAGACTTTTTATAACTGAGACCAGAAAGGTCAATTCCAGATAATGGGTTCTGGTATAAGGTATTTACATAAGACACCCTGCTTTTAAAAACCTCTGATGCACCCATCCCATCCATAAAGATTCGTTCCAGTTTACAAAGGTCCGCATACAAAGCCCCATTCCACAGCCACAATTGCAAGCCATAAGACAGAAGGTCTTTTGGAATATATCCTGTTACAACCTGCATTTTTTCCAAAATTTCACCAGGTTTTTCCCTCAGCTGATCAAACTGGTTCTGGTTTAACGGTTCAATTCCTGCCTTGTATCCTGCCAGTGTGTTGACCAGTTTCAGCAGTTCAGGATCTTCAAGGCTTTCTATGGTTTTGGGCTTCTCCAGTAATCCAAGCAGCAGGTCAGAGGAAAATACCGGCTGAAAAAGCAGCATACGCCCTTTTTCTCCTGCCCTGTCAAAATCCAGCTCCCCGATACACATAGTCAGGCTGTTTACCAGCTGTTCCTTCTCTTCCAGGCTTAAATCCAGTTTTCCATAGTATTTCATATAGTGATAAGCCGCCTCGTCTGGGATCATTGGATCAAAATATATTTTTTTCAGCTGCCCGTATCCAATATCCGATAACTTGTCATTCTCTACATTGGAAAGAATCTTCTGAAAACGTTCCATGTTTAAGCTGTCTTCCTCTTTTTTTAACTTTCCAAGACAATCTATTGCTTCTGGATTCTCCATCAGATACAACAGTGTCTCTTCACGTAAAGAAGGGACCACATCGGCTACCTGGTTTTTTATTATTTTTTCCGCTGCCCTTGCACAGTTTCTTTCACCTTTTTCATTCAAAAGACGAAACGGAATCGCTGCTTCGGTCAGCTGCTTAAATTCCGTCAAATGTTTTATTACAGTTTCTACCATTATGCTGCCTCCATTCTGTCAAATATCTTCCGGACACCATCCAGTTCCAGCTGTCCATCTGCATATAGTTTCTGGGCCAGTTCCATCAGATATTCAATTTCCTGTTTATCTGTTACTATTTTTCCTTTTCGTTTCAGGACATCCCTCATATACCCCAGTACCATTTTGGCACGCATGGAAATCCCATCAAACCTGCCATAGGCATAATAACTGTAAAGCGCTTTAAAGATCTGATCTGTGTCTGTATTTTTTCGGACAATATAATTGAAACTTTTTTTAAGCTCCTTTTCTTTCTTCCACCTTTCCATCCGCTTTTTCTGCTCGCTTTTCCAGTTCTTCTGTTTCTCATAATTTTGCAGTTCTTCTGCAGTCATATATTTTTTGTGCAGTTGTTCTTTCTGAAATCCTGATTCCATAAGCGGAAGAACCGCTTCAGCAATCTGCCTGGCTTCCTCTTCCTCCATCCAAAGCTTTGTGCTCTCCTTAAGCAGAATTACCTGCAGAAACCTTACATAATACTCAGTATCTTCTGTAAAAAGCTTCTCTTCTGCCCACAGGAATAATTCCCGGTGCATGCTTCTCTCCAGCATTGGACGATAGATTTCACAGTTTTCTCTTTGGATCTCATAGTAATCCAGAAAAAAAGCTTTTTTCATGATCTGCCAGGGCACCAGATGACCAGGAACTCCATCCATACCGATTTTATCAACAAGAAGTTTCAAAAGAAAATAGCTGTTTTCCGTTTCAATATTTCCAACTTCACATTTTAAATAGAACAATATGTGTTCCCACTTTTTTAACAAAGCTTCATACTCTTCTTTCGGATAAGAGCCTTTTATAACAATCTGCTCATGCTCTTTTACAAATTTTTGCATGAGACCAATTCCATCCAGGATCTCATTTTCACATAACAGATGGAATACATAGGTCAGGTCATAATTCCCGGTTCTCCGGAAAATATCTGAATACTCATGTCCCGTCAGATCCCGGTATTTCTTCAGATAAGATACCAGTTCCTGTTTTTCAAAGACATTTCCTCTCAGTGTATCATTGACACATTCCTCAAAGGCTTCCGCATCCAGCTGACCGGCCAGACATTCCCATTCTTTTTTATTTAAGTCTATGTAATGCCACTTTTTCAGTCCGTTTTTCCGAAAAGGGAATAATGCCAGAAACGTGTTTACATTTTCCACATTCAGGCATTCATACAGGCACTGCTGTATTTTTTCATTTCCATCAATACGTACCGGAAGCAGATCATACTGACGCAAAAGCGTTCTGCATAGTTTATAAACGGCATCCGGGTAGAGCTCTTTTCCGGGCAGAAAGGTTTTTAAAACATTTACTGCAATCTTCTCGGCTGTAAGAGACTCTTGATCCAGTTGACCCAGCCCGCTTTCTGACCTTGTAAGGACACCATTTAGAAAAATCACTTCTTCTTTGGTATAGCCGGATTTTTCCAACTGCCCGATCAATATACCATTCGCATTTTCTGCGTTTATCCGGGATAATTTCATCAGCCGTTTTAAGACAGCCACATCCTTTGTCCGGTCATTTTTTAATCTTTTGTCATATTTTCCTGTAACCCAGGCATAAACAGGCCAGTCTTCATAAACGGATATGGTGCGTCTGCTTCCAAGGCAGGCTGCAACCTTTCCCTTTAGCAGCTGCCATAAAGTAATATCTTCCGGAAAAACAGAGAGGATAAAAACCTTTTCCTCCACCTTTTCGTATGGATATGCATATAACTCATCGAACCAGGATTTCCGGTCTTTTTCCGAAAGCAGGCATCCAACTGAAATGCAGCACAGATCCTTTTTTCCAAGTACTTTGCCAAACTGCTTCCAGAAACGGCTTTTTTGTGTTCCGTTAAACATACATTTTTCCTGCAGATAATCACTTTTTGCAAGTGCAAGACCAAGCGCACGGTAGACAGGTTTTGTCATTGACCGGTGTGCATTTATACGCTCTAATACTTCACCGGGATAATAAAGACCATATTCTTCCTCCAAGCTCTGCTTATAAGCACCATAAAACAGGTCATTTTCTTTTTCCTTACGCATAAAATTCATTTTATCTTCCCGCGAAGAGGACTGATAAATCATGGATACCATCTGTCGATACAGATTAATATCCAGCCATTCTTTATAAATGTTCCATTCCATTTTAATCTCCCTTTTCCTGTTAAACTTAAAATTAACCATTTCAACAGCGTTATCCCTGTTCAATGTAACGGATGCTGTTTTGCCTGCATGTAAATTCCGGACACAGGGAGCGCCAAAGTTCTTCTAACTCCTTCATATTGTGTGCACTCAGCTCCGTTTCATGCTCTTCCCCATACAGATCAGTAAATCCAATCTGGTAGGTTCCTCCTGTGCTTTTCACGATACCTTTTCCGGCTTCCCTTATAGTCATGTCATTCTCTCCCTTCCATGTAGTTTCTTTCCATTAAATAAGGGGACAATATTGTCCCCAAAAGTTTTATGCAGCAATATAAAGCTCTTTTTCCTTGCTTGCAAGGGGTGCTCTTCTCCAGATGATGTGTTTTCTGATACTTTACACCATCATGATAAGAAGGAAAGTTCATAACCCGTCCATTTTTTTCATAGGGTTTCAGCTCTTCCCTCTGCCCTGGTTCCATGGCGGGAACCGCAAGTCCCCAGGCCACCTTGCAAAGATTGCATCTTAATCCTGCATACCCAAGATATTCTTTTACAAACTGTTCCGCACTGTGGATGTTGAAAAAATAACGGGCATACTCCAGGGAGCGGCACAGTATTTTTCCCTCTTGAAATCCTGCAAAATAACAGTCTTTTTTTAGTTCAATCACATACCCGGTTGCGTAGATTTCCTTTCCAGGATTCCGTTTTTTGGAATCCGTATGAATCTGTAACAACTGCTCGGAATAAATCTTTTTTCTATCCTGCATCATATTCCTCCTGTTTTTAATTTGCTCTTCTAAGTAACTTTGCAAGCTGTTTGGTCAGACGAACTGGCAGTTCCCCCAGATCTGAAATATCAAGATAAGCATTTCCGTAAATCTCCTGGATCGCTTTTTTGTCCCAGCCAATTGCAGCAGCCTGGAACACAATTCCTTTCTTTACAAGTTTTTCCTTGATTTTTCTTAGGTCTGCCATGGCATAACTTCCAGAATAACAGGTTGCATTTGGCAATCCGTCACTGATCAAAAACAGCATTTTATGTTTTTCCGGCCGGTTCAGAAGCTTATTTGCCACAAAAAGAAGGGCTGCCCCATCCCGGTTGCTGCCACAGGTTTCCATAGTGGTAATTCTCAGACGGTCGTTTCGGTCTTCTGCAAACTCTGCACAACTGTGAAAATAGACGGTTTCCTCACTGGGATTATTATGACTGTAGCCATCCGTATGGTGCCCATATACAAGAACCGGGATTCCAGCCTTCCTGCAAAAATCATCTAAGGTAAGGGCAGCTGCCTTGGCAGCTTCCATACGCTGTCCCATCATGGAATCGGAATTATCCACTAATACACAGACGGCTGCATCCGTTTTCTTTCCCTGAAAAGTCCGCTTGTACACCGCACCGCCAGGATCCGCAATTGTACGCATATCCAGCCGCTTTCCGAAAAACATCCTGTGTTCCGTTCGTTCCTTCTGGTTTTCCAGAATTGGAAGAAATCTGACCCGAAGCCGCTTTTCCGTTCTTTTTACAGCAGCTTCATATAGGGGAAGAAACTTCTTTTCCGCTTCTGTAAAGACATTCTTATACAAAATCTCTTTTTTCACCCTGTCATGAGCCGCATCAAATTTCATCCCATCCACTTCCTTCTGTAGTCGGTTTCGGACTTCCAGTCCTATTTTCTGATCTACAGTTCCCTCTACCAGCTGAAAAAGAATCTTTTGGAATATAAGTTCAGATTTCTCATCTGTACTCTCTTTTTGGTCTTCGCTTCTTTTGGAAACCTGTATGATCCTGGCATTTTCAACATCTGGTAAAGCTTTTTCCTCTGCCTCCGATTCCTGGATAAAGGCTGGAAGGTTCTCCGTCAATTCTTTTAAATACTTATCCATGGCACTTTCCATCTTTTTTTGCTGTTCTTCTGTCAGCTCTTCGCCACATCCATTTTCCTGAGCATTAGCTTTCCATTTTTCATTGTCCTTTTCAGGTGGTTCATCTGAAAAATCTTTTCCTGGCTGTTCCTCCTGGGGCGTTTCTTTTTCCGGAGATTGTTCCTGTGTCTCCTGCAGCTGTTCCCCATTTTCTTCCGGTTCCTGACATTCCTGTTTCAGTTCCTCCAGAAGCTTTCTAAAATACTTCCACATCTTTAGGAGAATCCGGTTTGTGGCCTGGTAACGGATCAGGTCACTGTCTGCTTCCACAGACAGATCTACAAGCTGTTTTACTTCATTTAAGGTATCCAGCATCTCACAGCTTTCCATATTCCAGGAATTTACGTAGCCCCGGAGGGCATACTGCACAAGTACTTTTAAAAAGACGGAAACCGGATCCGGATTCCCCTCCAAAAGTTCTTTCAAAGGAGGGATCCATTCCACATTACGTCTCCGGTTGACCAGAATCCCTTTTTTGATACTGCCAGGAAACAAACTGCACATTTTCTCCTCTATATATACGTCATTTAAAAGATTGCTGATATAGGAAGCGCATTCTGTCAGAAGGGATAGTACCGCCGGATCTTTCTTGGTCAGATAAGTATTCATTTCAGTCAATGCGCTCTCTTCATCCTCGTTTTCGGGCTCCGGTGCATCTGGATACCAGGTTCCCGCCTGCATTTTCTGTATATAGACTCTTCGAAGCCTGGAATCCGTAAATCTGGCATGGCCGCATTCATGTCCTAAAATTCCAACCAGGCTGTCACTTTTTTGTTCCAGTTCCAAAAAGCTGCCAGTGATTGTATTATCAACGTTGATGCCAATCCTCTTTCCGTCATTCCAGCCGGCAATCCCATCTGAAGCGTTCTGGTACAAAAGCAGCTGCTCCAGCTTTTCCCCTGCCACTTCATCTGCAAGATGCTGGAAAAGCCGCTGATAGCCTTCTGAAAAAAAACCTGCTGGGGGCTTAACTTTTTTGTTCCTCTTTGATCCGTTCTCTATAAGTATCCTTCATTCTTTACTCCTGTTTCGAATAATATGGTTCGATATAGGTTTTCATCAGATGTTCCTGCTCTTCCGGATCCATTGCTGCCTTACTAAGGACCGCAATCTGGGCTGCCCGCCTGATATCTTTAATTGCCCGAAAAGTAAGCACCCAGTTTTCCAGTTCCCGGTAGCCGCAGACGCCATCCTGGAGATCTTCTTCCTTCAGATAAGCATGGATCTTTTTTACCACGGAAATCATAAACCTTAAAACGTTCTCATCTGCATACCCAGTCCTTGCCGTTATCCGCTGCTTCATTTCCTCTTCTGTAAGCTCCTGCTTGGGCTGGATCAGACTCATACGGGACAATACAGACTGGTTAAAATTCCCACATCCCACATAATCCAGGTTAGTGGTCATAATGATAATGGTATTCGGATCACGTCGGATTTTTTCACCATTAATCAGATCTGTCACTGCACCGTCATCAAAAAGGGAATTCAGCCTGGTCAGGGTACCCGGTTTCTCGATCATGGACGGTTCCTGTATTTCCAGAACCGAAGGCCGCCGGCATGCTTTTATGATTTCTGATTCCTTTAAGAAAAAATCCTTCTCTTTCCTTGCACTTTCATATCCTTTTTCAAAAGCCAGGCTCAAAAGTTTGTGGAATGCCTCCCCTTCTGAAATGCCGTCTTCATAAATACCGCTTAATACATAAAGCGCAGAGGCAGGATCCATCTGAAGGTCCTGAAAATCTGGCAGTTGCGGCAGCATCCTTTTTTTCGTTCCCATGTTTGGGACGGTACTTGCCAGGAGTTCCAGTTCATCCGTTCCAGGTCCGCAGGTAAATACGTAATAGGGAAGTCCTAAAATCTGGGCCAGCATCCTGACGTCTGTGGTTTTCCCGGTTCCTGCTTCCCCGGTCATCATAAACAGCCTTGCCGGGGTATGCGTCACCATTTCCAGAATCTCTTCTACTTCCTGGCTGGCAATATAATTCTCCGGGAGCATGGGAATCCTTTCTTCTTCGACAGAAGGGCAGGTAAAGCATCCTTTATAAGCCACTTTTAACTCTGCAATGGTAGCGTTATTCTTTCCCTTTTGCGCTCCCAGCACTTTAAAACTTCCGATTATACAGGCATTTGGGGCGTAAATTCCAGAATTAAGGTCAAAAGACAGAAAACTGTCCTTTAATTTTCCGTTAAAAAACTGGTTACAGTCAAATGGAATCGCGTCTTTTGTTCCGGCCGTAACCCTTTGGTACAGGTTGTCACAACAGAGGAAGGACATTTTAAGCACCATCTGCGCCAGTCCTTTTTTTAAGGCACGTTTTAACTCTTCATAGCAGGCATGAAACTCATCATCGTAATACCTGCTTTTGGAAACAATACTTGCAAAGGCAAGCATGGCGAGGTATTCCTCCCCTGTGGAGCCTCCTTTTAAAACCCCGGGCATTTTGGTTGTATCTCCTCCGTCCGGATCTTTTTTCTTTCTGATTCCACAAAACCTTCCATTCCGGAAATTATAGGTCATGACACAAACTTCTTCATCCAGTGGATATTCCATACAAAAATACCGGATGGAATTTTCTACATTCTGGATCCCGGCAGCTCCCGCATCCGGCTCTTTTTGTTCCTGCATGGCAATAAGTTTCAAAACAGCAGACAGAGTCGGCGGATGGAGTTTTGCTGATTTCCCCTGGGTCCGCGTATTATACTGTGAACAATGGTCTGCTTCATAGCTGATCCTTTTTTTCTTAGTCTCTTCTAAAATCTGCTCAAATTTCTCCGGCAGTGCCAATTGATAAGTCCATGGCTCGTAAAAACAAATTTCCGGCATTTTCATTCCTCCCATAGGAAAAGCAGGGCATGGGAATCTGTTTTCCCATATCCTGCCCTTCTTTGTCCGTTATGCTGATTTCTTTTCCTGTTCCAGATAGGCTTCGTAAATTTTCCGGATCCGGAGCCCAAACATGGTATTGCGTTTACTCAGCGTATCATTCTTAATGGCGATTGCCATTGCTTTTTTACTTCCGACTATGATCACCTTCCGCTTTGCCCTTGTAACGGCTGTATAAAATAGGTTTTTGCGGAGCATCCGGTAAAAACTGATAAGCATCGGCAGGATCACAACCGGGTATTCATCCCCCTGTGCCTTATGGACTGTGATACAGTAGGCGAGGTTTAACGGCCATATATCATCATCTGTATATTCCATGATTTTTCCATCCCCAAAATCTACGCGCATGACATTTTTTCCATCTGCCTTGTAGATATTTAAAACCTCTCCCACATCACCATTTGCTACTTCCTCGATATTTTTCAGCTGCATGACAAGATCCTTTTCCCGGTATAAGGTCGTTCCATTTTTGATTTCCGGATAGCCGTACCGTTTCGGGTTTACAATATCCCGAAGAACAGGGTTTAATGCATCTGCACCGGCCCTGGTATCTTTCCGGAGCGGGGAAATTACCTGGATTCCTTCTGCCTGGTTTTCATTCTTTTGGAGTTCCTCCCTATAAAGCTTTTGGATCAGCTCCGATGCCTCTGTATCATCAGCAGCCGGGTAAAACTGGAACGTATCATCAAATACCAGGTTGGTTTTTCTTTCATTGATTTTATCTGCATTCTGGATGATCGTGGATTTGCCTTCCTGACGGAAGCTCTCTGTTAATACCGTGACTGGGATCACACCGGATTCGATCATTTCCTTAAACACATTGCCAGGCCCCACAGATTCCAGCTGATCCTTGTCACCAAGAAATACCATTCGCGCACCATTCTGGACCCGCGACAAAAACTTATCCATGAGATACATGTCGATCATACTGCATTCATCCACAATGATAAGTTCCGCCTGGATGGAGCATTCCTCGCTCCACTCTTCCTCGCCGGCTTCTCCCTTTAAACCTACAGCCTTATGGATGGTCAGAGCAGGATAAGCAGTGCAGTCACTCATACGTCTTCTTGCACGTCCAGTTGGAGCACATAAAAGAATCTCGGCATTTTTGTTAAGTGCTTCCTGGACGGCCATGATAAAACGGATGATGGTCGTCTTACCGCGTCCCGGACCTCCGGTAATAATCGATACCGGATTTTGGAATGCTTCCAGAATTCCTGCTTTTTGTCTGGCATTTAAAAGGATTTTTTCTTTCTTCTGGATATCCCGGAGGATTGTTTCCACGTTTCTTCCCATTCCTTTTTGCAAGCTGAATTTCACAAGGGAAGCTGCTGCCCCAAGCTCTGCTTCAAAGCTTTTTTTCGCATAGAAGCCTCCTGCATTACACACAAGGGTTCCATCTTCGCGGATCATTTCATTTCCCACATCACGGATGGTTCTTTCTGTTACCTGACGCTCTGCACCTTTGTGGTTTAAAAGCCTGCCTGTCCGCGTCAGAACCTGCTCACAGGATAAATATAAGTGTCCTTCCCCCTCAGCCTCGGACATGACATGCAGGATAGCCGCTTTGATCCGCATGGGCTCATCCGGTTTAAAATTCTTTGCTTTTACTGCAATGGGATCTACGGTCAAAAAGCCAAACCCTGGGATTTCACATAAGCGAAACGGGGTGTCCTGAATGATAAGAGGGGCTGCATTTCCAAAATGCTCCTGAATCTGCGCCACCTTCCTTGGTGTCACCCCAAAGGGAGATAATGCTACCATCAGCTGCCGCAACGTCTCACTGCTTTGATATCCTTCCAGGATTTCCATAAGCTTTTTCTTTGTAATCCCTTTTATTTCCAATAGCCTCCCTGGGTCTTTCTCCAGAATTTCAAAGGTTTTTTCCTTATAATGGTCTACGATCCGTTCTGCGAGTACCGGGCCGATCCCTTTTATAAAATCTGATGCCAGATACGCCTTAATCCCTTCTGTGTTTGTGGGAAGTACCACCTGAAAAGACGATACTTTGTACTGCATTCCAAACTTTCCATCTTTCCAGGTTCCGTTTAGTTCCACTTCAAGCCCATCCTCTGTTGGAAGCTCATTTCCAACAGCTGTAAACACTCCGTACTGGCTGTTTTTCTGGGTACTTATTTTCTCTGGAAGGGATTCTTCTGTCACATAGGAGGCAACCGTGTATCCATTGCCTTCATTGTAGTAGATACACCTAAGTGCTTTACATTTCATTTTTTACCACCTCATTTCCAGGAAATCCATAGATAGGAGCCAGAAGATCTGACGGTATAACCATCGTCTTTTAACAGCTTCACCAGAGTTTCTCTCGGGCGCCCTGCATAGCCTTTTAAAAAGCCAATACGGTGGTACCCGTTTTTTCCAGGTACCGTACAGATCCCATCCTTATTAACCGCCAGCTCTGTTTTTTTCTCGTAACCTGCTTTCTTCCGGATTGCAGCAAGCCGTTCTTTTCCTTCCTTTTCATACCAAAGTAATGCTTCCTGGCTTATCAGTTCTGGTTCTTCCTTCATATTTACCGGTTCTGTCCGCGTTTCATCCGGACTTTTTGGAACACTGCCGGACGTTTCAGCATGTTCGCATACTTCACCGGGAGCTGATTGTTTTGTTTCAGTATGATGGCATTTTTGTTCATTCTCATTCGTTTTCTCCTTCTTCTCATTTAGATATTTGTAACAGCAAATCCCTGCTGCAATTGGAAGGCCAATCGTCAGGCTCTGCACAATAACAGCCAGAAACACAGGCCATAAAAAAGGAGCCAGAAGCAGCCCCATAATTCCGGTAACCAGGCAGGCTTTTTTATGCACCCGGCACCATTTTTCCAACTGTTCCATTTTTCCTCCTTTACCATCAGCAAAAATCATCCATAGCTTCACCGCCTGCGTTCATGAACTGCTCGTCCACACTATAACTGTCTTGCGAATGTTGGCGTGAAGGCTGTGCGTTCTGGGTTCTGTTTCCGGTCCGGTTTGTCTTATTCTGATTACTGTTTTGGTAATAAGACGAATTCTGGTAAGAGCTCCTCTGATTGAACCGCCCTGTAGCATTCGAACTGCTGTTTCTTGATGACTGTGAGGAACTGTTGCGATCGGTATGCCCCTTTTGACTCTCACCTTCGCCCTTACTGTCGGCAAACTCAATATCGCTCACAATAAGTCTCATTCCATATACTTTTTCTCCCCTGTCATTCGTATAGTTATCATTATGCATCTCGCCTTCTAAAGCGATCCTTTTTCCTTTTTGAAAATACTTGCCTAAGAACTCTGCTTTGGTTCCAAATGTTACACAGCTGAAGTAATCTGCATTTTGGTCACCTTCCTGTCCATATTTTCGGTTAACTGCAACCCTGAAATATGCAGCTGTCTTTTTTCCTTCTGAAGCAACCACTTTAGGGTTCTGTACCAGGCAACCGATAAGTATGATCTTATTCATATAAAAAGCTCCTTTTCTTTTGGATAACAAAAAAGACATTCAGAATAGCTTCCAAATGTCCGTTACCAGATTCTTTCTTTTCGTTTCACCAGTTCTTCTGGCCTCCTTTCTTTTCTGATTTTTTGTTTTTCCTCCTTTCCGGGTATTGATCCGTATTTGTTTTTTGCAACAAAAAAAGGCCACTTAGAATCCATTCTAAATGACCTTATCCATCACAAAAGGCAGGAACCATGTCCCTCATAATTTTTCTTTCGGGCTTCCCCGAAACAAGAACTTCTTACCTGCTTTTACAGATACAAATACAAATCTCAAAATCATAATAACACAAGATGTAGTATGCGTCAATAATTCATTTCCTGTATTTTGTGTTATAAACAATTTGTTTTTCATTTTTACCACAAGAGTCAAATTCTTGCCAAAAGATCGGTTGGTATAAATGCTATAACTTTACTTTTGGTAAAATCTTTCAGATTTCTTGTCATGATATAATCTGCATGAACAGATTCCGCCGTCGCACTCTGCACTGCAAATTCAAAAATCAGACTCAATTTACGAAATATCTCTTCAATCTGATCTGGTGTCAGCTGTTTTCTCATCACATACATCATGTTTGAAGTGGATTGCAGAATACATACCTTATTGTACAGATCCACAAAAACCAGATAGTAAAGCCTCAATCAATATCCGCAAAAATTTCTGCCAGCGCCATACTGATATTCGGGAATTCTTTTAATGTGATCACGGTGTCTGCATTATAATGCGCTTCCTCTGGATCATCCTGAAGAATATAACTATAGTTCAACTTATAACTTCCATCTTCCAGGTAGTAGATTTCAACCGCTCTTTCTCTAGGTGACACGATCCAATATTCTTCTACCCCAGCTTCCTGGTATATTTCTTTCTTGTCTGTTTTATCACGCAATGCAGTAGCCGGGCTAAGTGTTTCTACTATAAATTTAGGCACGCCAGAATAGGCACCGCCTTTTAAGTATTTCCGGTCACACACAATCATAACATCCGGGATTACATAATCATCATTTATTTCAGGATGGTATTTGTAATCCAAGTTCTCAATGAATGCCAGACAAATACTTCCCTGCAGTTTTCCAGATATAATCCGGTATATATTTCCGTTTACGATACCATGCTGATCATTTGGTGATGGCGACATATCATAAATGACACCATTTATTTTCTCTTCCTTTTTATATTCTTCCTTAAATAATGGCATATACGTTCCCTCCAAATCTATAATTCGTATCTTTGTCTGGCTTTATGTTCTGCAATGATTCCTATCAGCAACCTTTGTTTCTATTATAGCGGATTTTTCCCTGTAATACAATGCGTTTTCAAATGCCTGATAAAACATTTCCTCGAAGAATTTCTGCCCTGGTCAAAGACACTGCCAGCGCATATCCAAAAACCTAAGCAGGCAGAGGAAAAATGATACAGCCGCTAAAAGCGGCCTGATATTTGTCAATGTACCTGTGTTCTACCGTTTACTCATGAACTTCTATGCCAACTACTTCAGAATTTACCGCTATATGTAAAGGACACTCCTGCCATCACAGGAATGTCCTTTACGGAAACCCAGTTTCAATGGTTTCCCTTATTATACTTTAATTTAGTTGCATTAGTATATGAACAGGATTCTCGAAAACATAGACAAAATCGAACAGAATTATGAAAATACTCTTACCACGTTTTTTGATTTGTAAACCACTTATTAGCAGACGGATCCGCCAATGCAGAAAACGGATAGGCTGTTTTCCTTTCAGCTTTCAATTTGTCCAATTAATAATCTCTGAATTTCCATACATCTGATGGATTTGCATTTTTCATCCTCAGCATTCTTTGAAGCTAATCTTCTGTAAACCACAGATCGTGCAGTATTTTTCCGAACTATAGAGGCTAGATATCAGACCGCTTCATTGCAATTATAAACTGTTGATTTACCAAGATTATTTACATATACGGTAATCAAGTCGCCTTTCTTAAGATCCGGCTTTTTCCATACCAAACGGCTTTTATGATAATACACTTTATCATGATATGTAAAACTATATAAAATCCTGTATGGAATCTGTCTTCTATATCTTGTATATTTTTGCAAATATACTTTTTCTACCAAGCCCTTCACTTTTGTACCATTTTCGATTAATTGTAAATGTAATTTATCAAGCTTTACAGTATAAATTCCAAGAGCAGCACTTATTATACACAAAAGCACTCCCGTTATAGAAAACACAGTTCCCAACATGTCTGGATTCTGAATGCCTGAGTTTACTGCTGGTTTTAATATCCCAAGAAAACTTAAGACACCGGAAACAAGAAAGAATATTCCTATCCAAAAGAAGATAACTCTCAATAAATCTTCTGTATAGTTAAGTTTTTTCATATTTATTTTCTCCACAAGCATTCCATCAAAATTTTTTATCCTGTTTCAATCATATCTAATTTTACTTCAATTTAGTTAAATCCTCTAAATACATTTCTGTATGTCCACACCCTGGACAGACTGCAACTTTAACATCATCTATAGTTGTCGTTTTTTGTTTTTCATCTACATCTACAACGATCCCATAGCCACCGCCATTAACTTTAAGTCTTAAATCCGCTCTCATGACTGTTCCACACTTTTCGCATTTTCTCATTGCTGTCCTCCAAATATATGTTTCGCTTTCCTGTTTTTCTTACTATATAATAGCAGACAAAATATTAACCACTGAATGATCTACCGTTCATACGATGCAATGATTTCCTTACTATCCGCTATTTTATAATCAAGCGTTTCCAAATTACCAATCAAATCAAATGTCATATCCGCATTAACTTGCAATTCATCTTCAATCTTAACTGCAGACGGCTCAACTTTTAGAAATACTGTTAATCCATAAGGCTTCGTTTCAGACTGTATCTGTATGCTATCATAAGAATATCCTTCCGGATACTCTTGCCCACTTACAATATTTATAACATTCGAAGAATCTCCTACATAATCTGTCTTGTACTGTGACAGGTCAGGAATCTCGTACAGTTCTTCTTTTCTGCCACATGCAGAAAGCAATATTGCTGATACCGTAAATAAAATAATTGGAATTACTTTTTTCATCATGAACCAGCTCCTCTTCACACTTTGATATAAAACAGCCTGCCCAATGAACCAGAAACTGCCATATATCTGCTTCTTTATTTATAGATCAGCCTTTAAACAAACGAAGCATAAATCATAAAAATTTCTGCAATCAAAATAATTCCTAAAACACAATCAATCATCAGGTTATATTGACCAACTGTTAGCCAAGTTTTCGAATGCATCAGAACATACTTTACACTTTTTATACCACTCAAGATCGTAACTGTCAGAAGAAGTATCGGCATTAAAAAAATTTCCATCTTATTGCCAAAGTCATCTGCTGCTCCATTTCCAGCAAAGTGAACGGGAATAATCTCCGGTAAGAAAAAGAAGCTTATTATTGCAATCGCAATTCCAACGATGCAAATTCCCCATGTTAATTTCCTGCTGCTTATACCATCCATAACAGTGCCTTCCTCTCATATGTCAGATACTGGTACTTACTCAAAGCCCTCTAATAAGCTTACTTTTTGAGCAATTCTATAACAACCCAGCATGTAGCTATTGTTTGCATCAGAAAAACGAAATCACACACATATTTCATTCCAAATTTCATAGAAGAGCTCCCAATCAATCCAAAACCTATGCAAGTCGCACCTATGCTGAATATCAAAGCCAGAATACAAATAAGTACCTTATATTCTTTTTTCATATCCCTTTCCTCCCATATCTACATTAATTTGTTGATAAAGATTTAAGGTTCCATATTTCTATTTTACATGAAGAATATGCTGCCTTGCCTCATCTGGAACGATATCTAATAAATATGTTTCCTTAGAAGAAATTTTTTCAAGAAACTCATCCAGTAAATTTTCTTCCTTACCTTCTGCTATTGGCAGAAGTTCCTTATACAAAACCGTAGGAATTCCAATAGAATACTTTTCTTCCTCATATACGAGAGAACCAAATGTCCAGTCTTCCTGTTCCTCTGGGCCTAATTCCACGATCAACTCAACAATCGGCAAATAATGACACATTTGTAGGAAACTTAAATTAACTTTTATCCGGCCTTCCTCGCCCTCTGGATCTTTTTCTATTATCTCTATTTTATCCTTTCCCGTTACGGTCATTACAACTAAAGAGTTTTTCGGAGATTCTGTATTTATCTTCTCTATTGACTTTGCTTGAACAAAGCCTTTTTCCATCGTTTCTTTTTTATACTCACTACATCCTTTTGATTCAAAAACACCATAGAAGCCGCCCAAATTGTTCATTGCTATTAAATCCGGTGATTTGTATGTAGTTTTACCATTAGCTGAAAGAAATTGATATTTTTCTATGGGCGGCTGTGAACTGAGTTTTAATACCATTGATAAGTGAACCATATACTCATAAGAGTACTTTTTCTTTCCAAGTACTGTAGTAAGTATCATCCCAAGCCAGTAATTAATTGCACCAACTTCTGTACTATCCAAATAATCTTTTCTTGCTAAATCAAATGAAAGTTCTCCCTTTGGCAATAAAGAAACAAATGTTTCAAATAATCTAATTTTGAAATATATTTCTTCTTTACGGTCTATTATCTTTTTCTCGGTCAAATATACATCTGGCATCCCAACCGACACAATAGCATCTATCAGTTCTACCCCGGTAAATGACAAAGTTCCATTGTCTCTTCTATTATGATCAGAAATTTTTTTAGGTTCCAGATACAATTTTATCTGATAAATATCTCCACGTTTTATCTTCATCGCCTGATTCCTCGCAATTAATCGTATTCAAATTCAATTGGTTCCCATCTCTACATAAAGCATATTATTCAATAAATTGAAAATCTCAATATTCGTAAGAGACAATAATCTTTCTGCAAAAATCACAATTATAGGCAGCTATGCGGTCTCCAGATATCCTTGCTGCCAACTCTGGATCCGTATTTAACCGCAAACTCTCAGAGCTTTCTTTCCACTCCAGTCCTGCCCCTGCACCAACCGCATGCAACTGACCCTTTCGCATTTTTCCTTCACAATATGGACATCTCATATTTTTATTTATATCTCCTAATTTTCACATTACACAGTTCATATTATTGAACTTTATCCATTCATTTTTTGTACTATAAGCACCTTTTTGCTTATCTTTGATAAAATATATTAATTGCATCTCCCATATGGAGCGCCTCATATGTATTCTCACATACTTCTATTTTGTAAAATGTATTCTTGCCATTTCCTTTATGTCATCAAGAGAAATAACATTTTCTTCTACATTTCTCCAAAAAACATATTTCCATTCTCCGTTAATCGGAATTTCCATATAGCTTATAGATTCTTCCTCCAATCCATACTCTTCTTCAATAATTCTTCGAATTTCAGCAACTGTGGTTCTAGTTATTGGATCTTCGAATTGATCTTCAAACATTATCTTACCTTCTATCAGATTCTCAACAATTTTCTTCTGATTATCCTTTACGATTCTTCTTGCTGCAATCTCTCCCATGTTTTTCCTCCTATGTTTATTTCTCTAACTTTATACATTCTCTTAGCATGACCATCAAATAAAAAAAGCCAAACACAAAAGTAAAACTTATTATGTTTGGCTAGGTCAACTTGTTATTTTTTTATCACTTCTTATGGGTGTATTATACTATATATTCCTCTAAAGTAAAACAATTTTTTATATTATTTTTTATTTTAATATTATATTTCTACTATCATCAATTTTTCAGATATTTTCAACGCATAAACAATGCTATTAGCTACAATATTTCCGGAAAATTCATCATAGGTTTGTGTTGCCACAAAGAAACGGTGGCTTTTTTTCTTTTACCGTCATGCGGCAGATAATCAATTCATTCTATTTTGAACTTCTTTTATGCTACCTGATGTCTGCAATAGGAATAAATTGCCAATAATATAAACACAAATAATTCAATTCCTGCCGAAAGCAAAATAATCTGCGGTGTCCAGAAACTCATTCCACCGATATTCAGATAATTGAAATTTGCAAGCTGATAAAGGAAATTGTTCTGCATACCAATTCCGGCAGATGGAAGTATGGTGGAGAGCCATGTTGCTCCCATCGCCACATAAGCAAAAAGCGGCATGAGAAGAACTACAATAGAAATCAGCAAAACTGTCAATGTGTCTTTACATTTTGCAGACAGGAACAACGTACAGCTAACCGTTGCTAATACAGAAAGTAAGCCCGCTGCTGCGAGAATTATCTGCAACTGCCCCAGATTGATGTTTGGCAGGTTAATGATAGAGTATAGCATCTGAAACGATGTTTTTAAGCAATCTGTCCCGAACGCTGCATCTAAAATCAGAATGTGTACCGTGATCCCGACAAGGAAAGTAACAACGAAAAGTGTAAATGCCGCCAGAATTTTGGTAATTGCTAATTGTTTACGCCCGTATTTGGTGGTTCGCAGGATGCTGTCACCGCCCGTTTGATATTCTCCGGCAAAAGTAGGAGCTGCGATTGCCACGCACAAAATAGCAAGGAACAAAATATAAAACTCAATATAATCAAATGCATCTTTAGAAATTCCAGAATGAAGATAAAATGGCGTATCAAGTTCTGAATATTTTTCAAGAGCTTTCTGTTGTGCGGTTTCGTTTTCTCTTTGCTCATTCCGCATGACATCCTGTAAATGTTCTGCGCACTTTTCATAATAGGCTCCGTCAATGTCATTCGGGTCAATATCCATTAAATCAGCACCAATGCCTGTTAATGGATCAGCAAACGCTTCGGACAGACCCATCAGCAAGTGACGGAACGGGACGATTTTTTCAATAAATACAGCCAGAGGAAAGCCCTCTTCCTCGACCGGCCCATATTCTCGAACGCAGCTTTGATAAGTTTCCAAAGCCGATTTGATCCTATCCGGGGTCACTTCACCAGCGGATGTTTTATAAAAATCTTGTTTGTACTTGATCGCTGCCAAGCCGTCTAATTCTGTAACCGTGCCATCTTCGTTTGGACGGTTAATACCCTCAAATGAAATAGGCAGGTATGCCATGGCTACGGAAAGCAAAAGTGCGATTGCAAGTAAAATCAGGGTGCGCCGTGACTTCAAAATACGTTTTAGTTCAAGTCTAAAGAGCCGCATATTATCTGTCCTCCTTTTCCAAGTCTGTCTGCGGGAACAACCACAGATACAGATCTTCCAATCGTGGCTCCGTTGTAACAGACCCATCAATTTCCGAATGTTCGGACAGATAACGAATAGAAACCTGATTGTGATCTTCGCCTCGCTGATTGATAATGCGCAGCCGCATTTCACATTCCGGCAGCTTTGAGGCCGGAATTATGCAATTCCAAACCTTGCCCTCAATCTGCTTGACAAGTTCTGCGGTAGTTCCGACATCAACAATTTCTCCGGCTTTCATAATTGCGTTGCGCGTAGAAATATATTCTATGTCAGATACGATATGGGTGGAAATCAACACGATTCGATCATGCGAAAACTCGGAAATGAAATTCCGCAGACGCACGCGCTCTCCGGGATCGAGTCCTGCTGTCGGTTCGTCCATGACAAGTATCTCCGGGTCGTTCAACATAGCCTGCGCAATACCAACACGACGCTTCATGCCGCCTGACAGATTGGAGATTTTTTTCTTTTTCACATCGGAGAGCGAAAGAATGTCCAACAAATGATTGATCTTTTTGGTAGTTGCCCTTGTAGGAATATCTTTCAGCGCAGCCACATACTCCAAATAATCTTTGACCGTAAAATCCCGGTGATACCCAAAGTCCTGCGGCAGAAAGCCAAACTTGCTTCGGTAAACTTCACCCAACTCTCGAATGTTTTTTCCGTCATAGTAAACTGCTCCGCTGGTTGGTGTCATAATATCAGCAATCATGCGCATGAGCGTGGTTTTCCCTGCACCATTCGCCCCCAAAAGTCCCCAAACGCCGGGAGTCAATGTCAGATTGACATCATTTACTGCTGTTTTGTCTTTGAACTGCTTGCTTAAATGCTCTATTTTCAGTTCCATGCTTACACTCCTTTCTTTTGCTTCGGCTGAACAATAAAAAGCCTTTGTTCGATAATCATTGTATCGAACAAAGGCTTTTCAATCTCAAAAATCACACGCTTAAATTCCTAAGTAATTCCTAAGATCACAGTCTGATTTTCCTAAGCGGAAAGGGGTAATGTAATCACAAAGTCTATGGTTTCGTTTTGACTGAATGCAGTAATCGTTCCACCGTGTAAATGTATAATTTCTTCCGCAATAGAAAGACCAAGCCCCGCACCACCTGTATTAGAAAGCCGGGCTTCATCCAACCGATTGAATTTCTCAAATATACTGTTAAGCTGTTCCTCCGAGATTGTTTCCCCACGATTTTCAAAAGTGATCTGAATATCATGTTCTAACCGTTTGGCGGATATAGTGATCTCTGTCTGTGGGTAGCTATATGACGCTGCATTTCGTAAAAGGTTACTGAAAACTCTCGCCAGTTTTTCAGGGTCAGCGTTCACGGATAAGTTATCCTCCGCAGTAAATACCGCTGTATTGCCATTTGCGGAGAGTGTCGGATATATTTCATCTATTACCTGCGCAATCAGACAATGTAAATCTACATTTTCTTTTTTGATAATGACCGTATGTGCATTGTACTTGGTAATTTCAAAAAGTTCATTGATGAGCTTTTCAAGGCGTTCTGCCTTATTCAACGCAACTTTTACATACTTTTCCTTTTGCTGCTCAGGCATATCAGGAGCTTCATGGAGCAGGCTCAAATAGCCGATCACTGTTGTCAGAGGTGTGCGTATATCATGTGCCAGGTACATGACAATTTCATTTTTCTTTTCTTCTGCCTGCTTTGCAGCCTGCTTGCTTAACAGAACAGACATTTTGATCTGATTGAGCTGTTCCTCAAGTTCTTTCAGCGGATCAGACAACGATACGGTATGACTGTTCTGCTCATAGACCGTTTGGGTTGCGTCAATTACTTCATCCAGATAGTCCCACGGCTTTTTCCAATAGTAATTGAAGATACATACAAAGCCTATCACCAGATACAGAATAAACAGCGGACCAAGCCGCCAGTAGAGCCATGCAAAAATACCGTTGTCAAATTTTGAAAAGATGTAGTCCAAGATAAGGGTCAAACCATATCCAACAACGGTATAAACCAGCAATGATAGGTATAGGCGCACTTTAAGGCGCTTTTCTGTTGCCATTTTCTTATTCGACATGAATACACCTCCTACCGATTAGCAAACAGAAGAAAGCCAAGCAGGCCAATCACGACAACACTTACTATGCCTGCCAGAATGGAAAACAGTCTGTTTGCTTTTATTCTATTTCCGATTAACCGGGCTGCTATCGAATATACAGCAAGTCCCAAAAGACCGCCTGCCGTATTTGTGAGTACATCGGTAATATCAGACCGTCCGACTGCTAAGATATACTGCATAGTTTCCAATAAAAAACTTGTTCCAGCAATCAGCATGAATTTCACATATAATTTTGTTCTTGGCAGAAGCATTTGAAGATAAATACCCATAGGCACAAATATCAAGAAATTTTCGAGCACCTCTGTTAAGTGAAATGCTGCTCCAATTTCCCTGTCGTAGTGAAAAGGAATTAAGTTTATACTTCTTATCTTGTCCAGATCACTGATTGAAAATTGTAATTTGAAAAGTATGATCCAAACCAAGAGTGCCAGATAAATTAAGAATAAAATGGTTACGAAGCAATTTGATTTTCTTTTCATAGCGTACTCCTTTCGCTTAAATTTTGTAACCAACACCCCAAATCGTTTTAATATACTGCGGAGTATCGGAAGTATCTTTCAGTTTCTCACGCAGATGCCGGATATGCACAGTAATTGTGCTGCTGTTTTTAGAGTAGTATTCATCTTTCCAAACTGCATGAAACAGTTCCTCAATGCTTACAACATTCCCGGCACTTTCCAAAAGGACCTGGAGGATAGAAAATTCTGTCGGTGTCAGAGAAACCGGCTCACCGTCTAACAGACATTCATGGGTCTGCACATTCAGGCACAATTTGTTATAGGAAAGTTCCGATGGAACTTTCTCTGTGATGATACCGGGCGAATATTTCTTGTAACGTCTTAACTGCGCTTTCACTCTGGCAACTACTTCAAGTGGGCGAAAAGGTTTTGTCACATAATCGTCCGCTCCCAATGTCAGCCCCGTTATTTTATCCGTTTCCTCAATTTTAGCCGTTAGCATGATGATTGGATAAGTGTATTTCTTTCGGATAAGCTGGCAAAGTGAAAAGCCGTTCATATCCGGGAGCATAATATCCAGAATGGCAAGATCAATATCGCCGCTTTCAATACACGACATGGCATCCGTTGCGCAGTAAAATTTATAAACGACGTAATTTTCGTTTTTCAAGTAGACCTCCAACAGATCCGCTATATCTTGCTCGTCATCTATAATTAGTATCTTTTCAGACATATTTTCAACTCTCCTTTTTGCTTGTACTCGATTAAGTATAACAAATACAGCATCTAAATTCACAATGGATTGCATGCGAAATTATTAAGATTTTCCTAACTTTCAAATTTAGGCAACTCAAAATCGCTAAAGCAGATTACATATCAGTTTTTTATGTATGCATTGTACATATATAAAGAAATCTATTCTAAAAACGTTTCGTCATATAATTCCAGAAACATTTTGTCAAGGACTTTTTCATCAAGTTTACAAAAAGCTCGCATCTGCCGCACCTCGTTTTTCAGCATCCGTTTGATTTTGTCGCTCATGGTTTCGGTGCTGGTGGTGCTGAAATGTACGCGCACCTTTGTAGGTTGTCTTTTCAATCTTCCGTACCAGCGCCGGGGTGTTCTGCTCCGTCTGAACGGTCGTTGTGTGGGGTGTATTTTCAGTGTTCATCTACATAGCTTTCTTTAGGTGACACGATCTCTTTTGCCGCCGTTCTCGTTGCCGCCGCGTTTTCCTCCCTGAAGTTCTTTCTGGCAAAAATGAAAAATCAGCAGAACAGCATTTATCGAGTGTTCCGCTGATTTATTATCATTTGTGTTTATTCTTCGCGAATGGCAGATAAAATCCCGGTTTTCCTTAATTCAGCTTTTGCGTATGCCGTGAAAATCATATAGATAACTACCATTGCAGCAATAAGTGCTATGATGAACAGCCACGGTAGTTTTAGTGAGATACAATGATTTACTGCCTCCAAACGCTGGCAAGCTATGATACTGATAATCGTACCCAGCGCAAGTGACACTGTCAGCGATTCACCGAAGTAGATACCAATTTCTCGGCTCAACATAGCTTTTAGCTGCTTTTGTGTTGCTCCGACAGCTTCCAGCAGACCAAATTCCCGTTTTCTATTCTGAAAATCAACCATCAACATATTCATAAGGCTGATACCGCCAAATGTAAACAGGATCGCTGCTGCCATGTATAGTGCCTTTATCGATGAACTGTACCGATACTGAATGTTTTTAATCGTCTGCTCAATCGTATTGACCGATATTTTTCCGTTTTGCTCTGCAATTTCCTGAACAACGTTCAGGACTTCGTCAAAATGACCGGGCGTGACCGTAAGTGCCAAGATACCAGTCTGTTCCGTTATACCTGTCAGATTCTTTGCCATATCGTACGTCATCATAAAATACGGACTGCCTGGAACAACCGGACTACGTTCCATCAAATCGGTTGGGTTATAGGTGCCTACAACAACTGCGTCAACATTAAATGTGCTGCCATCTGGAGAACGCCCTTCCAATTGCAAAGTGTCGCCAACATTCGCAATGTTTTCGGATACCAGTATTCCATATTTTTCAGTCATAACATCGTAATCTGCTGTTCCAGACGATAGAACTGCTTGCTTTTCTGCCAGTTGTTCACGATTTAAGGTCGGGAAATCGTTCATAATACTGGTAAGGGAACCACTTCCGCCGGGAAAGATAATAGACATCTGGACGCTGTTAAATGCAGTTACGCTTTCTATTCCGGCAGTATTTTCTAAGTTGTGCCGCAGTGTTTGACTTTCAAGCGGGTTTTCTTCCAGTTGCAGTTTTGAACTTCCGTACGGCTCAGATTCTTTATCAAACGAACTTCCAACGTGATTCTTCACCTGCAAAAGAATACTGCCAGCAGGATAGTATTTGAAAGCTGCCTGTTTTTCTGGATCGATAGAACCTGCAACTGTAGATGCACCCAGCAAAAGCGCACCACTCACACCCAGCATTACTAACGTCAAAATAGCTTTTTGCCGATTCCGTTGAATATTGATTTTTGCAAGATTGTTAGGTGACAACTTGCGATGCAGATTTGAACTGACCTTTGCTTTCCCGGAATAGGCAAGGTATTTTGCACCCTCAACGGGAGAAGTGTTCATTGCGACTCGAACTGGCTTGAAAATTGCAATATTCACCATTACAATGCCCACTATAGCAATCAGTACCGCATAGACCGTCGCCGTTTTGATTTGAAATCCCTTCGGATACGCAGCGAACCCAATCAGCAAGCCAGCAATTAGTCCAAGAGGAATACCAGTAAAAGCATACAGGAGTCCTTCTTTTCTTGCCATTCGTTTTATTTGCTTTTTTGTCATTCCAATTGTCCGCAGTTGGCCGAACATCTGCATATTTTTCGCAATCTTTGTGTAAAAGACACCATATATAATCGTTGCAGCCAGCACAGTAGTCAATGCAGCCAGCATAGGGATAGGGAGTTGGATACCGGACTGAATAACCCCCGTCATAACGGCAGAATACTCCGTAAGATATATCTGATCTTCTACAATGCCAGTGTTTTCAATGATTTTATCCGTAAAGTCAAGGATGGCATCAGACCGGATTGCATCTGTATTCAGACGGGTATATGCTGTTACTTGAAGGTAATCCATCAGGCTCATGGCGAGATCTTTGCTCAGATAGACAAAATACCCATCGCTCTTGCGATCCTCGTTCAAAATGCCTGAAAGTGTATATTCTGCTTTATCCCCCGTACCGGTCACATCAAAAGTAATGGTGTCGCCGGGACGATATGATTCTCCCAAAAAGTCAATATAATTTTGCGGGAGCATGATTTCATTTGCCTTTTGTGGGAGGCTTCCTTGTAAAGACATTTCCTCCTGATGCGTAAAATAATCTTCGCTCCCATAAGCGACCGTAATTGTCTTATTGCCTGAATAGGATAGTCCGATTGCAGCATACTCGCCAATCCATTGAACGTCTTTACTTTGACGCAAACTGGATAGCTGGTCGTCGGTTATTCCCAGAATTGCGATCTGCGCTTTAGTGCGCTGTGTATTCTTAAATTCTTCCTGCTCACCTGCGGATATTAAAATGATTGAAAAAATCATGCAGACAGAAAGCGCAATCGTAAGGAGCAAAAAGGCTTTGCTTCGCTTATCTGCTTTCCTGCTCCGTTTGGCCAGCTTATTTGTGATAGCACTGGTATCATTCTCAAAAGGCCATGTCATACTGCGTCATCCCCCTTATCCCACGATTTTTCCGTCCTCGATGCGGATAATACGATCTGCAAGGCGGGCAATATCATTGTTGTGCGTAATCATAACGACCGTCTGCTTGAACTCAGCGCTGGTGCGCTTGATAAGTCCCAATACCTCGGCGCTGGTCTTGCTGTCAAGGCTGCCCGTCGGCTCATCGGCAAGCACGATAGCAGGTTTGGTAATCAGAGCCCGGGCAATCGCTACGCGCTGCTGCTGTCCGCCGGAAAGATTATTCGGCAATTTTTTCAGTTTATCTTCCAAACCTAACAAATAAACAATCTCGTTCAAAAATCTCTTATCCACTGTGTCGCCGTCCAATTCAACAGGCAAGACAATATTTTCATATATGTTCAGAATCGGAACGAGGTTGTAATTCTGAAAAATGAAACCGATGTTGCGGCGACGGAAAATAGTGAGTTGTTCGTCATTCTTCTTTGCCAATTCCTCACCGCGGACGATCACGGTTCCACTGGTGGGCGTATCCAGTCCCCCCATCATGTGAAGCAACGTGGACTTGCCGCTGCCGGAGGTTCCAACCACCGCAACAAATTCGCCATCGTCTACAGAAAAATTCACGCCATCAAGAGCACGGGTAATGTTTGGCTCTGTGCCGTAATACTTTTTCAGGTCAATTGTCTGTAAAACGCTCATATAGAAACTCCTTTCAAGGCTACCCGCCTTTTAATGGGGATATTGTAAAACCTAAATGTCCGTGAAATGTTACAACGGTCAATTTGTATCACTGCAAATCAAGGTGGAATGTTACAGCCCTCGGACATTTCAAAAAATGGCAGGCAGTCAAAAACGACCACCCACCACATATTATTTCGCGGGAAGCATGATAGAAAACGCAGATCCATTTCCCAGCGCAGAAACCACCTTAATATAACCGCCCTGTCTTGTTATGATCTCGCGGGCAAGGTACAATCCTATGCCGACGCCGGGCTCGCTATGCACTTCTTCCTCGCGGTAAAAGCGCCGAAAAATAGCTGCCTGATTGCTTTCAGAAATTCCTTTACCATTATCAGCTACTTTAATCTCCACATACATTTCCCATTGTACGACTGATACGGAGATTTTTCCGCCAACCGATGTGTATTTCACCGCGTTATCCAAAAGATTAAAGAGTGCTTCGACCGTCCACTTGCTGTCATGGGAAAGCATCAATTCTTCCGGACAGTTTACGGACACAGAAATCTCTTTTTTCTCTGCGGCATATACGATTCCACTCATGGCCTGCGCCACTGTGTCATATAGGCTGCTTACTTTCTTCTCCAACTGGATTACGCCTGTTTCCAACCGGGAGGTTTTCACAAGCGCCTGAAAAAGAAAATCCAGCTTATCTGTCTGTGTACGGATTCCACGAATAAAGTCCGTGCGCTCTGCCTCAGCCATAGGCTTTTCCAACAGTGTGTCTGTTGCTATTTTCAGATTGCTTACGGGGGTTTTCACCTGATGGGAAATATCCGATACAAGAGACTGCAATTCCTGCCGATCTTCTTCCACCCGGCGACGATCCTCCTGCATGATCTGATATAACCTTGCCAGCCTGTGACCAATTCTGGCAAGCTGTGTCTCACTGTCCTCGGAAAGAGAGATGCCTTTATTTCCGGCAATCATATGGTCTAAGGTCCCGCATAGATCAGAGGTAAAGAGAGCGAGTTTCTTTCCCAATATTTGTGTCAAAGCAAGAAGCCACGCAAGGGCGCACAAAATCAGCACAGCACCGACAGCTAACACCGCAGCTTGCTCTGTTATATAATATAAAATGGCAGCGGCCACGGTCATGGAGCGGATAAGTCCTATTATCACATAAAAAAATAACCGCTTTACTGAAAGACCTTGCAACTTCACTTTGCTTCGCCTCCTGTCCATTGATACCCCAAACCATAGATTGTCTTGATGTAGGGCGCACCGCCATCGGATTCTATCTTGCTGCGGATTCTGCTCACAGAAGTTGTCAGCGTGTGTTCGTCTACAAAACGCTCGTCAATATCCCATAGTTTTTCTAATAACTGTCTGCGCGTCAATACCTGTTTTGGGTTTCTGCGGAACAGATTCAGCATCTTAAATTCCATTGCTGACAGGGTTAGTGAGATGCCGTTTAGTGAAGCGGAATGCTCTGAGAAATCCAAGAATAGCCGCCCATCGTCGTAAACTTCCTTTGCAGACTTATGATGTTCCAACAACGAAAACATCGCTTTGATTTTCCTCTGCAAGGTTCCTACCAAAAAAGGTTTTGTAATATAATCTACTGCACCAACTTCATATCCTCGTATTTGGTCGCTCTCTTGATCGTTGGCAGTCAAAAAAATCACAATTGCATCCGGGCAGTTAGGCTTTACGAGTTTGCACAGTTCAAAGCCGCTGCCATCGGGGAGATTGACATCCAGCAGTATCAAATCAAATTCCCGCTGACGAACAGCTTCAGCAGCGGTTCTGAAATTCAGGGCAGAAGTCACGCCGTAACCGTCTGCTGTCAGATTATAGGACAGCATCTTATTCAAAAAGCTGTCATCCTCAACAATCAAAATTTGCTTCATATCCTCACTTCCTTTTTATCTACAGTATAACAGGCAAATGTCCGTGAAATGTTACATATCCGTAGATTTGCTAATTTTCAGTTGCCCATCAACGTGCTTTTCTGCGTCCTTTGGTATCAGCCACATACGGCTGAGTCTTGCTGCGCCAGATATGCGGTTTTCTTCGCACAACTTCTGTACTTGCCGCTCAGAGATACCCCCACTTTTTCGCCGCTTCTGGAGCAGAGATATATTCGAGCATTATAGTTTCCTCCAGCAAATCAATTTGGCATTTATTATATATGGCCAGCTGAATGATTACAAGAAAGAAAATGCGAATTATTTAAGCTAATTATATGAATACGCAGGACATTTTCTGTGGAAAAGAGGAATTGCAAAATGTAGCTGGGTGATTGAATATGTCTAAAAGAAGCTGCCCACTACGGACAGCCTCTTCTCTATAATAAGATTTTCATTACTGATATATGTCCACCAATCCTGTTTTTAACATTGAATCTGAAAACTCATATGTAGCTCCATCACCATTAAGACTCAGATACATATTATTCAAGTCATTCTCATTTACGATCCATGCCATATTCACCTGTATACTCTCACCAGGTTTTAATGAAGAAATATAGTTTCCTCCATTTCCATAATCCTCTGATATACTGTTGTATGTCATTTCAGCTGTACGTGCAACACCATCCCATATAACACGATCGTAGTCATCTCCGGACTGTTCTGTCGGATCGTAAATTTGATATGATCCATCTTCATGGTCCATCAACAGCAATGTACCAATATAAAGCATATGGTTAATTTCTTCATCTGACTTATTGGTATAAGTAACTGTCGCATAGACGAGCTTTTGTTTCACACTTTCTGTTTTTACAATCTCATCCACTGAATCAATGCCATTACCGAACTTAATATAAGACAGCGTATTATTTACTAAATTTCCATCAGTTCCAACTGCATCAGTCCATTCTTGGATTTTGAGATATACAGATAAAAGTTTGCTTTTGCATAATCCTCTCTTTCCTGAACGTACTCCCTATAACTTGTGCTAACTACAGTTTCCGCCCCGATTTTCTCTGCTTTTTTCTCCGCCAAATGGATAACGTTTTCCATAACCATGCTAAGCTGTCCTGCAGGTATCCCGGCATAATATGAATGTTTCAAAAACAAGACCAGTTATTCAGTTTCTTCCACATCCGGCGTTTCTTTTTCCTGCTCTTTTAACATATCAACAAACTCTACCTCTTGCCCGCTCTCACTTTCTGGATTCTGATCGCTTTTTTTCGTCAACCGCAGGATTGCCCGGAACACGGTTTTACCCTACACAAAGGCAAAGATTACTTTTTTGTTGGAATCAAAGATTCAAATTTACTTTCACTCAACATATCCTATTACACGCTCTCTTAAATAAATTTTTCCATCTTCTATATCAATTACCTTGTACTTACGCAGTGTTCTCAGCGCCTTTTTACATTTCACTCCATCCGGGCAGCTTTCCATTTTTTCTTCACACCAAATTTTAAACTCATCCTGAAAATCTTCCTCATCAATTCCTCTTTCATAGCAATTTTTCTGATGAAGGAAATACAATATATAAGCTTCGTTTTTTCCAATCTCCTGTTTCGTAGATTTCTGGATAAAAAATGCCCCAACAATCAATAATTGCAAATAATTGAAGAAGCTTTCCGGCAGACTAACCGATGCTGCCAACTCCAGAGCTGCAACGATTGCTTTTTTGAGATCCAGTCGTACATTTCCCAGTTTATAGGAGGCTGCTTCCTCTCCCAGAAAAACCATTCCTTTCCTCTCGTCATCCGGGATTACTGTGATGTACCTATCTGCAAGGTCACTCCCTGCCTTTTCACCAAGCCCAAGAACTTCTGCTTCCTGCATCAGCCCGCTTTTTAACCAGTTATCATACTCTATCGCATCCTGCCTTGTCATACTTTTACACACCGCATTCTATTTCTTCTCTCCGTATGGAGGATCTTATCCAATTTTCCACGTTCCATTTTCAATAAAACCTGGTCTTTATATTCATCATAAACATCAAGGAACCCGCTATATAAGTGATTTCCATCCACTGTATCAAAGTCATATTCATCTTTATTCACAACTGCAAACAACCGGTTTTTTCTATCAACCGGCCAGGGATGCTGTGGATCGGAAAGCCTTGATTTGTACAGTACCCGGTCTGTATAATAGTACAGGTCAAAGAAATCCATATACATCATGGGCGCTAGATAAGTGTACTTTTCTAAAATCTGTTCTTCACCCTCTTTCTCCATAATGATTTTCAGGACAATATGATATGCCATCATGTCGGCGTTGTATTCTTCCTTTTCCGGATGCTGTTTGGAATATTGTCTACCCGTATATGCCAGATATGCATGGGCAACTTCATGCGCCAGACTGAAAACCACAATCGTCCAGTAACAATCCTCTGCGAGTTGTAAAATTTGTATATCTCCGGATACCAGTCCCAGAAGCACATCATTCGCATCGGTTCCCTGCATCTTTCCGAAAATACATACATCATTCATCAGAAATAAAACATATTTGAAGCACTCACTGTAAATCTCCAGGTTTCCAAAATCTTTCGACCACTTAAACATAGATAGGAGAAATGCAATAACCGTAGATTCAAACAGTTCATCAATATGGATAAATGCCGGATTTTCCCTGTCATTATATATGTAACTATTAATAGTATGCTGATAATTATTGCTCAGTATGATAGAATCACCCGCATATCCATATTCCTTTTTGAAATATTCCTTTACCACCCCGAACATCTTCTGCAGGTTGTACTTTTCCATGTTTTTGCGTAGCTGTTCTTCCGTAAAAAGGCCAGAAAAGTTCTGCAGCATTCTTTGCATGCCCATCTCATCATCCTTCACAGAACTGCCGCCAAACCGAAACAGATCGTACATCTGAGGGACCATGAACTTTTCTATAAAACCTCTTTCCTTTTGTACCAATACATCTTTTTCCATATTAATGAATCACCCGCCATTTTCCTGCCACTTCTTTTACAATCGGAAACACGATCGGAGCCTCACTAATCTTTTCAATGATTACAAAGAATATTAAAAGAAAAGCAATCCACAAAAACAAATATTTTTTCTCTGCTTTGCTTACAGTTTGCTTCATGTCATTGAGCAGACTGTCATCCTGAAAGCACTCCCGGACATCATCCTCGGTCAATATCCCTTCATAAGATTTTTTTAATTTCTCATAACTATCGTAAACTTTCTCCATCTGAAATTTTGACTGCTTGTAGCAAATAAGAAGATATCCTACTGATCCCACCAGCACCAATTCCAAAATAATTGTAATATCCCTTGTAAAAATATTATCCAGCGGTTGATCTGATACGATGTTCGCAAGAATCACGGAAAACAAAAATCCAAACACTGCTATGATATTGGTCTTGAATTTATCAAGCAGATCCGTTGCATATTCCCCGGTTCTGGACATAATATCACTGATAAACTCCGCTACTTTATTTCTCATTTCAAGATACTGCGTCACATTATCTTTTAAGTACAGATTATAATTAGATTGAATAGAAGCAAGGATTTTTGTATCCACCTTTAACAGCGGCTCGTATTTACAATGCAGACAGATGATATTCCGGGCAATAATTGCCTTGTCAATGGAACTCCCACCTGAATATATCCAATCATATATTTTGTACAACACCCGGTTCCCTTCTACATCGTCTATCTTAAAAGCATAATCTATGGAACGCTGCCCTACAATTTGAAGTTTTATCTGCCCCTCCTGCAACATTGCATTTGATGCCACCATACTGGCTGCTAAAACTGTTTCCAGTCTAAAAAACAGTTCTTTAAACGGATTTCCCTCGTATCCTACTTCTATTTTAAAATCATCTGGAAGAAGCGCGTACACATCCTGATTATAAAGATAAGATGTGTCCCTGCATTCTGACAATCTCTGCTTTCTGTCAAAGGAACATGACGTTTCATTGTTCCCTGTAGGAAGGAAATACATTGTTTTGGTATAAAAGGCGTTTGCATTGTCAAACATTTCAAATACTATACTATTTTCCGCCTCATCCAACAACATAGCAAATATTTTCAGTACTTCATCCATTGGTAATCTGACAATATCTTCAGCAAATTTGTGAAATCGGTAAATAGAAAAATATCCTGCCGATAAAGTTTTGTTTATCTCAATCTTCGCCGAAATAACTTCATCTTCCAAAATTTCTCCCATAAACTCCCGATACTCTGCTTCTGTAGAATTTCTGTTCATCATAAAAGTATCTTCATTCTCGGATTCCAAAAAGATTCTGATTTCATCTCTCAATGGGATCTTCCGCATAATATCCGCCAATTCCGAATAACTCACTGCCTGCTTCGATTGAAATGTAAACCGGGCAGTATAAATTTTTCGGCGCTCTTCCTCAGTCAGATCAGTTATCTTATCCATAATATGGTCTAACAAAATTTCTCCCCCTAACTCTCTGCTTTCCTTTCAAAAGTCCGAAATGTCACATCATTATCTATACGAATTTTAAGATATCTTTTTCCGTCATCTGCCTGATATGCTTCGATAACATCTCCTAAATCCTCAACTGCACTGGTTACTTTAATCTGAATTCCACTATACACATCATATGTTTTTTTCATCTTACGTTTGATTACTGAAAGAGAAGGGTGGAACTGCTGGTCAAAGTGCTGCTCTTCCGGTAATTTCTGCAGTTTCTGCAAGAGCTCCTTTTTCTTTTCAACAGTCATATCATTAGGCGTATAGTTCTTTACATTCCTCTCTAACATTTCAGAAAAGTCAAACTGCTCAGTACTGCTAAAATATAAATATATCGCATTCTGAATCACCATATGATCATACGGTGCCACTTTTTTTAGATTTCTGTTCAATGTATTTTCTATTGCTTTAAACGCTCTTTTTGTATTGCATTCATCGCTTTGAAGTTCTTCTAATTCCAAAAAGTCATGCCACCAGTATTTCGCAACTGTATTAGAGTATATTTTTGCACAAAACTGTTCCGCCCTTACATCATCAATTTCAAATAAGCATGTTTTCCATATCTTTTTCGTATCTTTTGAAAATCCTGATTTAATACTATAATCCGTATCATCGAAAAAATCTGTATGCTCAACTTTTGCCAGCAGGAACAATAAATTTTCATCATGTTCAATTAATGAAAGTATCAGACTCCCCTTCTGTACCTTAATATCCATGCTTGCTACCTGCTCCTGTGCTTCTCTCTCCTTACGCAGCAATCGTTCCGCCATCATATCTATGCTCTGCAGGATTATTTCTTCGTTCGATCTGTTCTCAACGATTTCCAGAATACTACTAATGACTTCCCCTCCAACGGATTGTGTTTTATATTCACGTATTGAAGTATTACCGTTTATATAACCAATCAACTGCTCTATATACTCACCGAATTTAGGCATAATATCTCTCGGCAGTACTTTGTTATTTTCATAGTCAATCACTCTAATCGCTTGTGTAATAATCCTCATGCGTATAGCTCTCCCATCTTATGTATCGGAAGAAGAGTACATACCATATCATCATGCCTGAAGTATAAATTGCCACAGCACTCTTCCCTATTATTTTTCATTAAGTATACCATATTTTGCTGCCAACCCCAAAGAACTTTTGTTATAAACATAACCTTCAAGTAAAGTCCCGTATACGAGGGTCAGCACTACTCTCGCTAATGCCCTTTCAAACATGAATAATGGGATAATTCCAAATTATCCATACTAATAAATATCGTAGTACAAAATTTTCATTTCTGCAATTTGTCCCTACTATTCCTATAGAAACTTTTCCATAATTTTTCTTTCCGGATATCATATGCTTCAATCACTTTACGTTTCGGATCTGATAAGAGAGTAAATGCCAGTCCATATTTTTCTTCAAACCTTCCTAAGAGATGTTACAGACTCCTTACTCACCCCGAGAATGACTACGCCCTTCTCTACTTATTTACATATATATGAAATTTCTCTTTTGTTTGCTTTGCTTATTTATTCTTTTTTAGCAACAAAAAGGCCACTTAGATTTTACAGAAATTCTAAATGACCTTTTTAATTAATTTTACATGTCCCCAAAGCAGAATTTTTCTATTACATCAATTAATAGTGACTGCTCCGTTCGCAGCACACTTAATTGAAAATGTTCCTCCAGCACCTTTTTTAGTCTTTATGTGTTCGCAATAAAAATATCCTAGCGCAGTATCTCCCTCTTTTGAGGCACTTTTGGTAATCACCTTATAAACATTAGGCACAAAAATCTTGCAGTCAGGAGTTGCAGTTGTGCACTGTGCCTGTTTTCCATTATACCTAAAAGTAGCCTTCAAAATATA